>JBAXUO010000028.1:0-11729 GCA_037129625.1 Chlamydiota bacterium | reverse complement strand
GACCTTGGATGAGGCGTATGAGATTATAAACCAAGCTAGACAAAATCTACTTTTAGACAAACGCTCTGATATGAGTTTTGGGGAAAGCCTTTAGAGGGTTGTTTTTTTCTTAAAGAATTCAGCTAAATAGGTTTAAAAAAATACTCAATCTATTGAGTGATTTCACTCAAAGCATTGAGTAAAATAAATAGTTTATATTTTTATATTATAAGTGTTTTATCGTGAGTGAGTAGGGTCTCATTGCTGTTTTTTTTATCTCTCTTAAACCAACAAAAAGCAATTTTGCTATTATCATACTGCGAGGTTTTATGAAGGGTGTTTTGGCAATTTTTCAGGGAAAGGTGCAGGGGGTAGGCTTTCGTTTTACCGTTTGTAGATTGGCACAACGATTCTCCATTACAGGGTATGTGAAAAATCTTGCTAATGGAACCGTTGAGATACAAGCGTTTGGCCAAGAAGAGGATCTAAAAACTTTTTTGGATCTGATCCAAACTCAAACGCCGGGGCAAATAGAAGATGTGATTGTTTCTCCTTTGGATGGAAAGTCTTCTTATAAGGAATTTACTGCTCTGTGATGAAAAAAGGTAATCTAAGCGACCAAACCTCCCTTTCTTTTCGCCATTTTGCAAAAATCTTAGGTGCTGGTAGAATTTACTCTTCTACCAAAAGCTCTAAAAAGGCTTGAAGTTGCTTGGCTCTTGTAGGGTGTCTCATCTTTCGAAGAGCTTTTGCTTCAATCTGACGAACCCTCTCCCGTGTCACCTTGAATCGCACTCCTACCTCTTCTAGCGTCTTGGGTTTGCCGTCTAACAAGCCAAAACGTTCGACAAGAACCGTTCTTTCTCGATCGGTAAGGGTGTATAAGACCTCATTAATACGATCCTTTAAAATAGCATATCCGGTGGCTTCGGAAGGAGATTCTATCGAAGTGTCTTCTAGGAAGTCGCCAAATTGGCTCTCCCCGCCATCCCCTACTTCGGCTTGTAAGGAAATCGGATGTTGGGCAATTTTGTAAATTTCTCGAACTCTTTCGGGAGTAAGACTGAGCTCTTTGGCAAGTTCTTCGGGTGTTGGCTCTCTTCCTGTTTCCATCATGAGCTTTTTTGCTCCTCGAAGAACTTTGTTGATGGTTTCGATCATATGGACAGGAATTCGAATCGTTCTGGCTTGGTCTGCAATGGCTCTTGTCACTGCTTGGCGGATCCACCAGGTCGCGTAGGTAGAAAACTTGTAACCACGACGGTATTCAAATTTTTCGACCGCTTTCATAAGACCCATATTACCTTCTTGAATGAGATCTAAGAAGGAAAGTCCCCGATTGGTATATTTTTTGGCAATGGAGATAACTAACCGAAGATTCGATTCAACCATTTCTCTTTTGGCTTCTTGGCTTTTATCCATCCATCGTTGCAACATCTTGACGTCTTTTTTAAACTCTTCTAAGGACCGGCCTGCAGCCAGTTCTCTCTTAGTCAGTCTTCTTTTAGCGGTAAATAGTTTTGAAGCTGCAAATTTATTTTTTTCGGAGCGTGGGGTTAGTTCTATGACCTCTTTTTCTAAACGGAGGAAATTGTCATATGCGGATAAAATCACCTCTCCGAAGTCTTCGGTGATATTATGTCTGAAGCAGAAACGACGTAAGTAGGCTTGAGAGCGTATTCGGCATTTTTCCACATCCTCAAGGATTTTGCTTCTTTCTTCTTTTTTGAGGGTAGGTTCTCTCATGCGTAGAAGAAAAGTTTCTAATAAAGCATCCTCTTTTTTTAGAAGGGTGCAAAGTTTAGGCAGAAGAGAGATATAAGCCGTTTTATCGAGAACTTCTTTTTCGGCGACTATTTTGTCAAAACGTTCTTTTGAAGATAAAAGGTAATTTGCAATGGAAATAGCTTCTCGACAGGAGAAACGAAAACGCATGATGATTTTTTCAATTTGAATTTGGGCCTTTTCAATTCTTTTGGAGATTTCTACCTCTTCTTCTCTAGAAAGGAGGGGTACCGAACCCATTTCTTTTAAGTATAAGCGGACAGGATCATCTGAAGCCCCTTCCGATCTTTTAGGAAGGCTTTCCAGTTCTTTCGCTTCTTTTTTTCTTTCTTTTTGTTTATCGACGTCTAATTGGTTTAGAACTTGGATGTCCATGCCACTGAGGTAGATGAGCACTTGGTCGATCAGTTCGGGAGAGTCGAACGTCATGGGTAAAATTTCGTTCATTTCCTCATAGGTAATATACCCTTGCTCTTTAGCTGTGGCTACCAATTCTTCCATTTTTTGTTGCTGTTGGGGATTGGTAAAGCTATTTAAAGAAAAAGAATTCGTCATGTTTTTTTACTCAAAAGATGTTATAGCAAAAAGTTTAAAAAAAACTTCTAGAGAAAAATTTCCTCTGTATCGAAAAATATAACCTTTTCGTCCTAAATATAGTACCAAAATACACGCTTTTGATTCTACAGCCAAAATTAGCGTAGACGATTAGGGGTATTTCAAAAAACAAATTTTTTTTTCATTCGGCCATATAAAAAGACAAAATATAGGAAAATCCCAAGTACAATAAGTCCTCTAACCCCACTTTTTACAGGAAATTCTTTAAAAAGCTGGGAAAAGCCCGGATCATTAGGATCGTACCAAGCTTCCCAAGTTTTTTTTGCAAAATCTTGAAGGGTTTCTTTTGCAGAATATTTGTTGAGAAAAGGGTGCTTTTGAAAAGAATTTTCATTTATATATTCTTTCCCTTGGATTTCGTAGTGATAGACTGCTTGAATTGAATACTTCCCCCCTTTTGTTTCTACAATTTCCCATCGATCTATATGTGCCTGAGTTTTTTGTGATAAACGTAAATAACTTTGCAACTCTATTAAGGCTTGACCCAGAAACCATAGGGTTAAAAAGGCAAGAAATACAAAAAGAAAGAGGTTTGTTTTTTTTCGCATGCTATTTTCCTTTCCGTTATAATAATTATTCCTTTAGTACTCAATTTTTTCTTTATCTCCGGTGGCCTTGCCTAAACTTAAGAGATTAGAACCTTTGACGAAATAATGATTTCATTCTATACTACTCTTTTTGAAATTTGTCTAAAATAAAAAGAGGTTTCATGACAACAAACGCAACGCAAAAACAAGAAGAAAAGAAAGTAAAAGTCAAACGACCCACAGCGAAAAAAAGGGATATCCAAAATGAAAGAAGGGCAGAAGCCAATGCATCTTTCAGATCTAAAGTTCGTACAGCTATTCGATCGGTAAGAACTTCTTTCGAAGATAAAGAATCTGCAGAAGAAATTTCTAAAAAACTTAATATTGTTTTTAGCCTTGTCGATAAAGGAACAAAAACTAAAGTTTTAAAGAAAAATACCGCTGCGAGAGTTAAGTCACGTTTGTCCGCTGGTGCTAAAAAAGCGCTCGCGAAGGGCTGATTTTTTTTCATTTGAAACGGCTAACATTTTAACCATCGTTTCTTTATGTCCTACGATGGTTACATGTTTTTGAGCTCTGGTTATTGCTGTATATAGAATCTCACGCCCAAAGCTTTCACTACCCGGAGGAATCAGAAGCAGTACTTCGGGAAATTCACTTCCTTGGGCTTTATGCACTGATAGCACATATCCATATTCATATGAAGGAAGAGAAAATAGGGGCATAGTTTCTTTTTTGTGCGGAAAATAGGCCTCTGTATGTATGGAAAATTTGTTTCCTTCCCAGTTCCCTTGTAGCTCTCCCATTGATCCATTGTATAGATCTAAAGAAGGTGCGTTTTTTGTAATTAAAATTGGAACTCTTCTTTCTTTTTTTCCTTCTCCAAGATAGGAGAAAATTTTCTGATTTAACGCATTGACCCCATAAGGGCCTTTTCGTAGGCAAGAGAGAATCTTTCCTTCAAAAAACTGCCCTTTCTTATACCACTGCTGAATAAAACGATCTATTTCTTCTTCGACTTTTGTAAAGTCTCGAAAAACAATGTTTTCTAATGAGGGTTGCATGAGAAATTCTATGGCAGCGGCCTTCCCCTCTTTGATTTTTTCTGCCGCCCAAATAAGCTCCTTTTTTTCAAATCGATAGGGAATAGATAGGTGTGAAACAAATTGATCTGTTCCTAAAAAAACAAGATCTCGAAAAAAGCTTCCCATCCCAACAGGGGGTAATTGGTTTTCATCCCCAAGCAACACACAAAAAGTCGAAGGCTTTTTAGCTAATAAAAAAGAGAAAAAGAGCATTCCATCAATCATAGAAGCTTCATCTACAAGAATAAGATCGGCCTCTATAAGGCTTTTTGCGGAAAAATTTTCTTCATTTTCTCTTATAGTAAGAAGTGAGTGCAATGTCATGGCTTCGATCGTCACATTCTCTTTACAGGGAATTGTTTGTAGTAGTTTTTCATGGAGATGAAAAGCCGCTTTGCCGGTAGGTGCCGTGAGGATAATGCGAAGGGGTTTATTTGAAGAAAAAGTTTCTATAAAAGTTTCTACCAGATGAATCGCTGTAAATGTTTTCCCGGTGCCGGGTCCACCGGATATAATAGAAAGAGAGTAGGAAAAGCTATTGTAAATCGCTTGCTTTTGTTCTAAAGACAGATTTTTTTTCTCTAAAAAAGAGGAGCTTATCGTCTTCTCTTCCTCAACGGGAATTTTTTTTGTATGCTTTTTTAGAAGAGAAAGAAATTGAGTTTCTATGACAAAGTGTTTTTGAAGATAGAGATAGTTTTTCCAGCGACAAAGAGGTTTTTCGATCGAAGAAGTTTCTAAGGATCCGTCTTGAATAAGGGATTCGGGCATCTTTGTAAAACCTAGATAAACCCTTTTTTCGATTTCTTGGAGAAGATCTTCTTCTAACCGGATCTCTTCGGTAAGTAGCGTTTGGGCCCGGGGTTGAATATTTCCCTCTTCGATTTGTATAGCTAGATGACCTTGCATGGATTGATCAAAAAGGTAGGAGAGAAGGATCAAGATATCTTCGTCATCTGTTTTTGTTAATGTCTGAGTAAAAATGGTTGAGAGGGTAGAAAAGTAATGTTGCTGATGAAGTTTTTGAAGTAATGACATATCAATTCCTGTGATGGGGTTCTTTTGAGTAAGGAGAAGGGAAAAAGTGAAAAATTCCATTTCCTCCAGCTATTTCACGAAGAAATATATAAAACATTCCCCCAAAATGATCCAAAGAAGATCCCAAAAGTCGATATAGATTTTCTGTATAAATGGAGGATTGTAAAAAGTAATTTTCTTCTTGCATAAGGGAAAGGATCTTTTCTTTGGGGTTTTTCCCAATATCGTCGCCAAGATAGTTGGTTTTCCAATCGAGAAGATAGTACTTTCCTTGATGGTAAAAAAGAAGATCAATAAATCCTTTTAAAAAATGATCGTTTTGATCTTCAAAGAAGAACTCAACTTCGGGTCGAGCTTGAGTAAAATCAAGATCTTGAAGGCAAAAATTATGAGGGACAAGTGGGGTGGAAAAAGTAGAAAAAACAATTTTTTGTATTTCCTCTTTATATTCTGTCATGCTGTGAATAGCAATTATTTCTGTAATGATTTCTTCGATCCTGTTTTTCGAAAACTCTGAAAGAGAAGATCGGAAAATATTTTCAAAAAGGGAATGAAAAAATATTCCGGTTTCAGCCCCAAGTGGTAGTGTGGGTTTAGAGATCATAGGTTTTCTTTCATGGACTGTTTTTTCTTCTAGGGAAGAGGAGAGAGTAGAAAAAGAGGAGATGATCCCCTTTTTTATAATCAAAGGTTTTTGAGGCGGCGGAGGTATTAAAATAAGGGGCTCTTTTGCAATGGGCGTTTGTTGTATTTCTTTTTCTTGAAGGACTTCTGTACTGAAAAAAGGGGGTTTATTCAAAAGAAGAAGGATCTTTTCTAAAAAGAGATCTTGAAGGGCTTCATAAGGGTTTTGAAGAGGGGCGCAGAGGCTAGAAATAAAAAGTTCGATGGGAGATATGGTTCCCGGCTTTAAGCTTTTTTTTCGATTGTCAACGCAAAAAGGGATGTAGACTCTTTTTTTTGCCCGCGTTAGAGCCACGTATAATTGCCTAAATTTCTCTTTGTCCCCCTCTTCATTATCCTCATCAGAGGGTGTTCGACTTCCTACACCAAGAGCAAAAACAATTTCGAATTCTAGCCCTTTGCTCATATGCATTGTAATAATCTGAACCCCTTCTTCGTTTGATGAGAAAGATTTTTTGATCCGTTCTTCTTCTTCGGGGTCTTTTGTGGGGAGCTCGGAAAAAAAAGATAGAATCATTTCGGGGGAGCGTTTTTTTTCTTTCATGTATTCCAGAAGAAGTTCTTTGATCCTTTGAGTGTCTTGATACAAAGAAAAATCTTCTCTTTGAAGGATACGATCTAGTATTGGGATATTTTCCCAAGAGAAAGAAAAAAGTTTATGTAAAAAGGTATAAAAGTCTTCGAGGAATAAGGAGTTTCGAAACTCACAAAAAAAAGATAGAATTTCTAAAGAGAATGTAGCGACGGTTCCTTCAAAAAAGGGGCCTAAAAATGCTTTTTTTACTTTAGAAACATCGTGGCAGAAAAGAATCCCTTCGAATAATTCGATTAGGGATTGAAAAGCATAAGATTCTGTGAGTAAGGCGTGTTCTTTCGAAGAAAATGGGATGTGATGTTGACTAAAAAAATCTTGTAAAGCTTGTTGTTCATATCGATCTTTGACTAAAACGGCTATTTGGGAAAAGCCGAAAGCATTTTTTGTATGAAGGCGATTGATTTCTTCGACGATGTAGGGAAATAGGATTTTTTGTTTGATGCGGTCGGTGGGCCATTTTGTGCCTATCAACGAATCTTCAGAACAAAGGAAATGGATAGGGGCTTTTGTATCCTGAAAAGAAAAGTCTTCTTGTATTCCGGCTCGAATCGGTAAATAGGGAAGTTTTTGCTGCTCTTTAGGAAGTTGAAGCCACGGAGGCGCAAAGGGTTCTGAAAAAAAATGATTCAGAGACTGAACGAGACTTGGAGAAGATCGAAAATTTTGATCTAAATACTTTTTAGCTGTAGACCCAAAAGTTTTTTCGGCTTGAAAATAGGTGGCTAAATCGGCCTTTCGAAAGCTATAAATTGATTGTTTGGGGTCTCCGACAAGGAAAAAGGATTCTAAGGTAGAATTTTTTATGAAAAGGGTATCAAAAATTTTCCATTGGATAGGGTCGGTATCTTGAAATTCATCGACGATGACAGCGTGGTATTTTTCTTGGATTTTTTGACAAAAAGGTTTTTCTTGTAGAGTTTTTTTCATTTTTTGAAGAAGGTAGTCGTGAGAAAAAAGCTCTTCTTCTTCCATAAAAGATTCTAATTTTTGAAATATATGATTTCCAATAACTTGAAGAATTTTTTTCGGGTTTGAAGCTTCTTCAATGATAGGAAATATATGCTTTTTTATGGATGCGAGGTGGGGAAACTGGAGATCTTTAGGGGCTTTTTGTTTTTTATTGGTTTCTGAAAAAAAGTCGACAAAGGAAAGGCCTGTTTCTAGAAGGGAGTCGAGATCATCTAATGAGAGTTTTTTATTTTGTAAGATTTTGGAGAAAATTTGGATTTCAGAGAGTAGGGTATCTTTAGAAAAATTTGAAATTTTGAAATAGGGAAAAAGTTGATGAAAACTCTCTTCTATCGAATCGATGTGGGGAATTAAAGGGAGTCTTTCAAGAAAAGTTGTCCAATGATCGATGAAAGACGAGATTTTAAGCGAAGGAGGGGTAAAAGAGAGAAATTTGTTAATAAGCGAGGCTTCTTCTTTTTCCTTTTTTTGCAGAATTTTCCATTGGGAGGGACTGATGATATCTGGAGGGAGTTGAAAGCGTAGAAGATCGAGAAGTTTTTCTTGTAATTGGGTCTTTTTTTCTTTTTTTTCTTGAAATTCCGAGGAGATTTTTGCTTCGAGAAAACCTTCTTGGAGCATTCGATAGCAGAAAGCATGGATGGTAAAAATTTGGTTTTGATCAAAAAAGAAGAGAGCTTCTTCGATTTTCACTAGAGCTTTGTTTCTTTTTTCTTTTTCTAAAAAAGGGATCAAATAATCAAAAGGGGTTTCGTTTTCTTCTCGAAGGAAGCGAAAAACGACTTCTAAATTATTGCGGATGCGAAGGCGAAGATCTCGAACGGCGGCTTTTGTAAAGGTGACGACTAAAATATTTTGGATAGAAAAGGTCTCTTTTTCAAGTAAAAGTCTTGCGACGATGTGTTCGATGGCGAAGGTTTTTCCGGTGCCGGCTGAGGCCTCTAAAAAGTGATTTCCGGTAATGGGGGTATTTCGATTGAGGCAGTTAAATTGTGTTTTCATCGGAGACCTCATTTTTTTCGATAAGTGGGGCGAATGTTTTTGCTAGGAGTGGAGTCCAAGAAAGAATGTCTTCTAAAGAGGGCTTTGCATAATTAGAGAAGAGCCAATGGGCATATCGATCGTCGATTTCTTCTTCTTTCTTTTTAATGATAGAGGCAATGGAGAGAGGTAAGACTTCTTGAGAGCATCTTTGGTAGTAGTGAAGGTAGTTACGTAACAGGTCGGTTGTAGAAGAGGGAAAGGAGATCTCTTTTTTCTTTCCGTCTTTTACAAAAAGCAATGTTGGGGGAATTTTGATAGGAAGATGTTGAGAGATTAAAAGGGAGGGCCAATGGGCTATCCAAGAGGAAAGTTGGGATGCTTGTAAGCAAAGGATTCCTTTGGAAGAGAGGTTAGTTAATTTTCCTATAATGGAGATTTTTTTATCTTCCATCTCTACTACAAGAGGGGGTAAAATCCATTCATTTATTTCTTTTTGATAGGGAGCTTGGCAATGATTTTGGAAGGTAACGGAAAAGAGATCTTCGGAAGAGGTTTGTAGAATTTTCAAATTTTTTGAGAAAGATGAGATTTCGGTTTCGATTTCTTTTTGCAAAGTTTTGCCAATGGTATTTTCGAAAAAAAATCCTTTTTCTTGAAAAAGAAGTAGAAGTTCTTCTTTAGTTTTTTGTGTAAGAGAGGATTTTTGTACAAGATATCGATCTAGTGGGGATAGGGATAGTTTATTATCTTCTTCCTCATTTTCTAAAAAAATATGGAGTCCTTTTTGGCAGAAGAAGCGAACCGGGTTTTTTGCAAGTGAAAGAAGATCGGTTATAGAAAGGAATGTTGTTTCGGATGGTTCGAGTTTCTCTAAGTGTTTTTGGGATGTTTTTACTTTTTGGTAGAAGTTTGTGGCTGTAAGAAAATCTTTTTCCGAAGAGGAAGTAATGGGACTATCGGCAAGGAAGTAATCTTTATGAAATGAAAAAGAAGGGTGGGAAGTTACGATGGGTTTATTTAAAGAGAATCGTTTATGTATGTAGGAAAGGAGTTCTTGAACAAATAAAGAAGGGGGCTTTTTTTTCCCATCGTTCATGGATTTTCCGATATAACTGATAGAAAATTCCTTCCTAGCAAAGAGGAGTGCATCTAAGAAGAGGGTGCGATACATTTCATTGGGAGAAGGGTGATAGTCTTGAAGACATTCTTTTTTCAAAAGGGGAAGAGAGCTGTGGGGGGGGAATTCTTCATGAAGACCTAGAAGGTGAATTTTTTTAGAGGGATATAAGGATCCCGCTTGTAGGGAGAAGAAGTGAACGGCATAAGGGAGGGATTTCATATAGGAAGAGGAGGTTTGAATCCATGTGTTTTCGAGGGATTGTACCAAGGTTTGAAAGGATATTTTTTGTGCTCCGCAGCGGAGGACAGCTTTTTTTCCTTGAAGGAGAAAAGAGTGAAAAAGAGAGCTTTCTTCGCCTAGATATAAGTAGGTCTCCACCCAATTTTTTATGATGAGAAGGCCTTCTTCAATGGAAACTTGGGGGTTTTTTTCTATAGGGAGGAGGTCTTTTTTCATTTGAAAGAAGAGAGAGGCCCATTTTTCTAAAAGATCTTTTTCCGATACGGAGATAGTAAAAGTGTTTTCTTGGACAAGAAAAAGTGTTTTTACAAGTTTTTGAAAACCGTATTCCCAACTTTGGACAAAGAGGTTTTTGGTGTCTACGAAAGAGGCTCTATGAAGCTCGTCGAGGCCCCAGGAGATGGAGGCTTTTTCGATCCAGTGTTTGAGGGTTTCTACTTCTTCTTTGGAGAAGTTCTGTTTTTTTTGAAAGCTGGGGTTGTCTAGAAGGTCGCAAACGGTTTGTTTGTTCCATCGGCTTTGTAGTAGGGAAGAAAGGAGTAAAAAACCGTCTAAGAAGAAACTTTCTTTTGCAAAGGAAATGCCGTTGATTTTGTAAGGCATTTCGCTATTTTTGAAAATTTGGTGGATAAAGGGGACGTAGTCTTCGATATTGGGGGCCAAAACGCAAATGGGGAGGGGTTCGGGTTCTTTTTGGCAAAAGGAAAGAATATTTTGGTAAAGAATTTCGAGCTCCCTTTCTTTGGAAGTGGCTTCGATGATTTGGAGGGAAGAGTCTACTTCTATGGGTTGGGGCGCTGTGGGGTTGCAAAGATGTAAGATGTCATTTTGTAGTTGGCCTAAAAGTGTATGGGGTGACTTGACAAAATCGTCGATGCAAAGATCTTCTTCTTTTTCTTGGAGTTTTATGAGTTCTTTTTTAACTTTTCCGAAATTGGCGAGGAGTGGATTTCGATCGGTCAAATATTGATCGAGGTCTTCGATTTTTTCTGGAGAGACTTTTTGTTTTTTCCAAAATCTTTTTAAGGAGATTCTTTCGGTTTCGGATACGACATCTTCCCAAAAGTATTGGCAGGGGGTGTAGATGTAAGAGAAGAATGGCTCTTTGTCGGAGAGTTTTTCGAGATATTGGTGATAGAGTTTTGGGAAGGAGAAAGGGGCGAAGAGGTGAATGGTGAGCTCAAGATCTTGAGAGGGTAGGATTTTTTTTGGAGTGGGCCAGTTTTCATCGAGAAAAATTTCTTTCCAAAGGGCTTCTTGCCAATCGGAGGGGTTTTTCCAAGCAGACTCTAGATTTTTTCCAAAGGTGCTGTATAGGGAAAAAATGGGTCCTAGGGTTTTTGCAAGGGTGCGGATTTTTTTTGGATTATTTTTTAGATAATTGAAGAGGGGCTGAAATAAAGGATCGGTGGAGAGGAGCTTTTCGGTTATTTTTTGTTCAATTTTTATGGAAATTTCCCAATTAGATGGAAAGTGGCAGGAGGGATAGAAAAGCTCTAAGAATTTCTCAGTGGAGAGGAATCGGATGGAGGAGACGGTTGGGATATTTTTAGCTAGGTGAAGGAGGATATAATCTTTGATATTGGAGGAAGGGATTAAAACACAGTCGTTGGAGAAGACGGAAAGAGAGAGGTTTTTTTGTAGGTGATGGAGTAGTTGTTCTATGTGGTTACTGTAGAAAAGGTGATAGGGCATGAGGCAACCTCTTTTGGAATTACGGTATCACAGAAGAAAAAAAAGGACTATAGGGAACGATTGTAAAGAGGCTTTACATAAGGTTTTTTCTGCTTTTTGAGAGATGTGGTTACAGTAGGTTTGGGATGATTTTGTAATTTGCTTATATTTAGGCAGTTGAGCATTCTTTCCTTGTGAGCAAGGAAAGAAAGTGTAAAACCTTTCCTTCCGCATAAGGAAAGAAAATGCAAAACCTTTCCTTACGCGGAAGGAAAGGTTATGGTATAATAAAAAAACTTTAGATCGTGAAAATAGAGCTTTGGATCAAGCAGAAAAGGAATTAGGAATTAAAGGCAAAATGATTACACCTCAAGATTACGTGACTTTCCGCAGGGCAAGCCCTGACGGCTTCAGTCTAGTTCGTCAACATTATG
>JBAXUO010000279.1:0-1608 GCA_037129625.1 Chlamydiota bacterium | reverse complement strand
TTATTTGGAAGAGTTTTTTTGAGTAAGAAGCCACTGATCGGGTAGTAACTCTTCCAGCTTTTGTGCATTATGGCCCATGAGCCTTCGGAAGATATCTTCTAGATAGGTTCTTGGATTAATGCCAAGACCTCGACAGGTCTGTACGAGAGATAACAAAATCGCTCCAGCTTCTCCTCCATCTATGCTGCCAAAAAAGAGCCAGTTTTTTCTTCCTATTGCTATAGGCCGAATAGCCCTTTCCGCTACATTGTTATCCAGACGAGCAAAGGGGTATTTTGTATAATTTTTGACATAGGGTATCAAGCCACAAAAATATCCAAGAGCTTCCCGAAATTTTGATTTCGGTAAAAGTTTCCCATCAACGAAACGTTCTTTGATCTTGTAGATTAACTCATCAATAATGGGCACTTCTTTTTCTTGCCGAATTTGTAAACGCTCTTCAGGAGAACGAGCCCAAGCAACTCTTTCCAACATAAAAAGATATCGGATTTTCCGCAGGACCCAATCGCGAAATGAAAGATCTCCTGATTCGACTTCGAAAAACTTTCTCCGAGTATGCCCCATGCATGGACACCAAGTAATAATCTTTTGCTCAGCCAGCCGCTGATATGCCCCATATTTGTCCGAATGTAAAACTCCTCGATAATCCTTGAGAATGTTAAGAACATTGTCGTGACGCCGATTTTCTCGAAAATTGTAAATCCGATAGGACGGGTTAGAAGAATTGCCACCAACAACAACCCAGAGATATGCTGTGTCACATTCTTTTTCCGCTAAGACTTTAACAGGGGTCTCATCAATAAAAATGTTCTCTCCTTCTAACACTTTTCGAGACATTTCTTCATAAAGAGGTTTCAGAGCCATTCCGCAACGAACAACCCATTGAGAGAGAAGTTTTCGGGATATTCCAACGCCTTCTCTTCCCATCCCTTCAGCAATGCGATAAAGAGGTAAATGATCTGCAAATTTTCGGGTAATAATCTCAGCTAAAAAAGAATCATCAGCTCGACATTTGGAAATAATACTATCCGGAAGTTCAGCTGTTAAAATTCCTTCTTCCGGTTTTTGTGGATTGGCATATTTTGGTCGGATGATTTCTTTGATGTAATACGATCCCGGCTTATGGGCTAACCTCTGGCTTTTTTCTTCTCCGATTTTGACAAGAGGTTTCCCTGTCTCTTTGCAAAACTTTTTTTCTTCAGGAATATCGAGAACAATAATTTCCACAGGAAGATCGGGTGAAAGGGTAATTGTTTCTTGCCCTTTTTGTTTGGGCGTTCGACGTTCATGGGCCGGGATTGTTCTTTTTTCTTCTTTGTCTTGTTCCGGAAGTTCGAAGGCATCGAATAATAATTGCTCGGAATTTTCAATAACTTTTTCCGATCGTTTGCCAAAGATCTGACGTTTGAACCAAGCAAGCTGTTCTTCTAAATAACTAATTTTTTGGTCGCGCAAGACAAGTTCTTTTTGCAATTGTTCTGTATCTAAACTTTGCGCTGTTGTTGTCATAAAACTTTTGTGTTTTTTATAGAGAAAAGTATAGCAAAAAATCCCTTATAAAAAAAGAAAAATATGCGAAAATTTTATATTTTTTTCATAGAGAAAATC
>JBAXUO010000278.1:0-1621 GCA_037129625.1 Chlamydiota bacterium | reverse complement strand
ACTCGTTAGCTGAGTCCCATAGCCGACTAGGTAAAGAGATCGAAGATAATGATCTTTTAGAAAGAGCCTGCAAGTTCTACTCCAAAGCGATGGACTTAAAACCTCACGCGCCCGCTCTTACCTACGACTACGCTACAGCCCTGCTCAAATGGGGTGAAATGTCCAGAGAGCCGAAAATTATAGAAGAATCTATTGCCCATTTTGAAGAAGCTTTTCATATGCAAAAAGACGCCATTTTACAACGCCCAGAATGGCTTTTCAACTATGCTATAGCACTTGACTTGTTAGGAGATTGCAGCGATAAGGAAAATTGCTACACAAAGGCTCTCGAAATTTTTCATCATATTCTCCTTCTTGACCCCAATTTTCCAAAAATTCATTACCATATCGCTCTTACCTTATCCCACCTAGCCGAAGTCGACATGGAAATTGGCTACTTTGAAAAAGCTCTATCTTTCTTTCAGCTTGCCATCAAGCAAGACGATGAAGACGAAAAAGCCTTCTTAGATTGGGGACTCACGCATATTTTTCTAGGAAGCCAAACAGAAAATCAGGAAATTGCACAAATCCATTTTTTCGAAGCGGAAAAAAGAATTCTTCGCTCCGGTCAACTTGGACACCCCCATGCATATTATCACTTGGCTTGTTTGTACTCTTTAACTCACCGTATAAACGAAGCCGTATCTTTATTACAAAAAGCCTACGAACTGGATGTTCTCCCTAAAACAGATGAACTTTTACAAGATGAATGGCTAGAAAATGTACGAAATTCAGAAATATTCTCCGAATTTATGACCGCAATAGAAAATAAACAGAAATTGAGAGAGGAATAGCGATTCTATGGACAAGAAAACCATTCTATTTTTAATTTTACTAACACTGTCACTGCTTTTTATACAAAATTGGTTTTCAGAAAAAAACAACCCCCCTGTTCCAGTTCAACAAGAACAAAAAGCAGTCCAAGAAGCCATAAAAAAAGAAGAAAAAATCTGTCCTCCCTTATCAGAAAAAGAAACTTTCTATGTATTAGAAAATGATTATCTTCAGATTGTTTTCTCTAACTATGGTGGAGCTATCTCGGAAATCAACCTCCCTTTTCATTCAGAGACAAATCCCAAAAGTATTGTCAACTCTATTGAATTCGATCGCTGGATCCAAAAAAACTCCCCAACAAACGGAAATTTCCCTTTACATCCTTATTATTCCGCTTCGGACAAAGAACCCTTAAAACCAAAAGAAGGCGGATACTATCCTCTTCTTAGAAGATCTCAGCTTGATGCCTCCGGACAATATGTACATAAAATCCCTCATTGTTTTTATGCTTTGCAATTACGAAATAAAGACTCTGAAGGAGAAAATTGGCTATTTCAAGTTACAAGGTTTGAAAAAACTTTTATTGAATTCACACACCAAGATTCACATAGAAAAATTGTAAAAATCTTTTCTTTGCCCGAGTCAGATATCCCTTATTGTTTTGAAATGTCAATCCAATTAGAAGGCGATAGCAAAAACTTTTGGATCACATCAAAAAACACCCCGAGTTCGTGCAACCGGAAGTGAGACGCAATGAAGTCGTGAAGATGATCGAGATGGGACTGCAAGATATTTCGGTCGCGCGATC
>JBAXUO010000277.1:0-1638 GCA_037129625.1 Chlamydiota bacterium | reverse complement strand
GCTCGTCCCCGGAAAACAACTCAGCATTGAAGGCACACATTCCTTGCGATTCTTTTTTGTCCATTTTCCCGAACAAAATTACTTTATTTGCGAACATCTAGTTTTACTTCCTTCTGAAAAAGAAATACTTCTCGTACAAAAAAACATCTCTCAATTTCTAGAAGAACTCCGTATCAACATTTTAGCCGTTCATCATGCAAGATCTATCGCCTCCATGCAAAAGCTCTCATCAGAGCAACAATCCGCTCTCATTCAAGAACACATCTCCTCTCTTTTAATAGAAAGAGGAGACGGGGAAAGCTCTCCTTTTGATGAAATGCAAAACTTCCTCATAAAAATCTCTTCCGAAAAAAAGCTCTCTCAAATACAAGAAAATATTTCTATTTTAATGAACCGAAGACCCGAAATTTTTGATCGAGATATCTTTGAAAATATTCATCACATTAGTCTCCTTTTCAAAAGCTCCTTCACTTTCCATCGAGGAGCCAAACATGTAAGCCGGATTATCGGATTTCAATACCTATTAAAAAGATCTTTAAAACAAACGCTTATCCACTCCCCCAAAGATCGATTCTTTTTTTTCAAGCTTATGAAAACAGAACTGCTTGTTGAAGAAAAAACAATTCCGGTTTTAAGTCTTCTTTTCACACTTAATTTTTTAACAGAAACCGAAAGACTCGAAAAAAAACACATTTTAGAAGCCATTACTAACTACATTCCGGAAGCTGAATATGTTGAAAATTCCTATATCGTAGATACCCGAGAAGAAAAAATTCCCGTCTACTACATCGAATGCAAAAAAAACCAAGGAAAAAACTTTACTTTCGATGAAATCAAACTACTCAGAAAATCTCTGACTCAAGAACTCAAAAACCGAATCGAAAATATAGCGACCTATCTTTTTATGCCAAGAAATGAAGAAGAGATCCTTCATAACGTTGTCACATTAAGCAAACAAATAAAATACGTTTGGGATATCCCTCAAGTGATGATCTCGTATGAAAAACAATCGGGACAAGAAATTTTATTTACCGTCCTTCTCGTGCGTATTATCAAAACAGACACCCCAACCATCAAAGATTTATTTAGTCAAGTAGACTCCACTTTGCATTTACAACTCGATGAAGTAAAAAATATTGGACATCTCAAAAAAAAGCATCCTAAAGAAGTAAATATCTTTAAAGTGGGTCTTAAAAAATTTTCCTTCATCCGACAAGACAACTCTCTAGATATTCAAAAAGCTAGACACTCGGTAGTATTAGAACTCATGAACATTCTTGGAGATTTTCGCGATTATAACGGCGGAATGATGGCTCAACAAAACCAAGCCCTAGAAAAACTAAAAGGTCTCTTATCGAATGAGGGGAAAAACTATGAATTCCTAATAGAAAACTTTTTCTACTCTTTAAAACCCGCTGTAATGCAAAGCATTTTAGATCCAGAAATTTTGAAAAACTTCTTCTTCCTTTTTTTAGAAATGGCAAAAAAAGAATTATATGAAGAAAAAACCTATTTTCTGATGACTAAAGATGTTTTTTCCTATTTCCTTGTAGTGATCGGGTCCAAACATCCTACCATTAAAGATGAAATTCTCAATGGTGTGGGACAGTTAAAAATCCCTTCTTTAGACTTAGCCCA
>JBAXUO010000276.1:0-1657 GCA_037129625.1 Chlamydiota bacterium | reverse complement strand
TATGAATGACACCTGCTGTGGTAAGGAGATCAAGAGAAGGGGCTAATTCTCTTTTGCGATAATCTCCGGGTATCTTGCTAAATTTAAAAAGGTTTCCCACATGCCAGGGAATTTGATTAAACAAAAGAGAAACGTATTTTAGCTGGAATTTGGTAGCATATTTGTTAAAATCCTGTTGATAAGTATTGAGTAAGCTCTGATGGATGGCAAAACACTTTTGAGGAGAATGGTAAGTTATCCAACTTTCTACGGCTTTAGGCATGCCGCCAATAGCAAAATATTGGCCCAAAAGCTCTAAAAGGGCGCTATGAGCCACATCAGTAACGGGAGCGGTAAGCGGTTTGTTAAGAAGCTCTTCGATCAAAATGTTTTTTTCTAGCGCTTGAAGAAATTCTAAAAAAGAAAGGGGATACATATAAAGGGAGGAAACTCTTCCGACAGGAAGTCCTATTTCATTAATCGTAAAATCTACAAGGGAACCTGCTGCGATAACATGTAAGGAAGGGAGCATTTCATAAAAGTAACGAAGAGAGCTTACCGCTTTGGGACACTCTTGGATTTCATCAAAAAAAAGCAAAGTTTTTCCGGGAATAATCGGTTTTTGCATAAGAAAAGAAAGGTCTCGAATAATCCTTTCAGGTAATAAGTCTTTTTCAAAAATCTCTTTTGCCGCAGGGATCAATTCGAAATTGATCTCTACAAATTCAGGAAAGGTAGAGCCCAATTTTCTCACGGAATAAGTCTTACCCACCTGTCTAGCGCCACGTAATAGCAGGGATTGTCTTTGGGGATCTTCTTTCCATGAGTCTAAGTAACTATCTATTAATCGCTTCATAATTAAAGCCCTCTAGCATGGTTGTATTATAACCATAGTTTATACTGTTTATGGTCGAAATACAACCATATTTACTTGTGATCATGGTCGTTTTTCGACCATGATCTTCTTTATCGCTAATATTCAATGAGTTGAGGCTTTCAGATTCTTTATAAGCTATTTAGGTGAATTGTTTTGGTTTGTTTTTGTGAAATAAATCTAGTAATTTTTTTATCAAATGATCCGACGGAATGTCTTTTCCACGAGGCTCATAAAAAAAAGCCTTCTTAGGACTTCTTCGACAAAATACAACCCGAAGATGAGGTTTAAGATAACTTTCTACTCGTAAAATAATAGTGATATTTCGAGCTTTTTCTATACTAATCCCCAAAAATTCTTCTTCGATAGGTAATATTGTAGGTAGTTGGAATTCTTTCTCTTCATGGATAGGATTAGAGGAAAAAAAAGGAACTTCTAAAGGATAGGTTCCCTCCGGTGTCTGTACTTCTAAATGAAGAAGACGATGCTCTCTATTCCAATGAGCCGAGCGAATAGAAAAAAGCTCTTTTTCCATAGTATGAAAATAGGAACACGCTTTTTTAACATGTAATGACAACGGTGAGGTCATTGAGAAAAGAAAGCGCTGATCTTTTCAAAAAATGAATGTTTTTGAGGCTGAGAGGCAGGTGTTTCTAGTTTAGTTAAAGACTCAAAAAGCTCTTTTTGTTTGGAGGAGAGTTTGCTAGGCGTTTCCACAATCAAACGAACCAGTAAATCTCCCTTTCCTTGACCATGAACATTGGGAAATCCTTCTCCTTTTACTCGTAAAATTTTTCCACTTTG
>JBAXUO010000275.1:0-1658 GCA_037129625.1 Chlamydiota bacterium | reverse complement strand
CCGATCTTGTCGGTTTATTTGTTGAGATCGAAGGATATTTCCTTCGTTGATTTTTGTCATTTCTCTAATTCTTAAGAGAGCTTCTGCAATTTTTTCGGCAGGCGGCATTAGCTTTACCTGAGTTTTGTGTGTTTATTTACCTGAGTTTCATGCTAGCATTTACCTGAGTTTTGTGTAAGGGTCTTGTGTAAGTGTCTAGTTGTAAGAATGATGAGATGTTTAGAGATGTGCTATTTTTACTATTAATTAATTTCTTAAACTTAAATTTTGTGTAAGAAATCTATTCTTCTATAATTTTTTTTATCGGAGAAAGGCGGATCTTTTCTAAACATCTTTCATTCGATTGCAATATTTCAATTTCAAAATCATCGTGAAGGAGCTTCCATCCTTTAGCGGGAATGGTTCCGGCTCGATGAAAGATATAGCCGCCGAGGGTTTCGTATTCCGAATGGTGAGGAATTCTGATTTCTAGTGTGTTTTCAATATCTAAAATGGTCATTTTGGCATTTACAATATAACTTCCGTTAGGAAGTTTCTTGAAGGGACGTTCTTCATCGATATCATGTTCATCTTCAATTTCTCCGACGAGTTCTTCCAAGATATCTTCGATAGTGACGATTCCTTCGGTTCCTCCGTATTCATTTACGATGATTGCGATATGAGTTTGTTTATTTTTGCACTCTTGGAAGAGTTGAGAGATTTTTTTATTTTCCGGAGCATAGATGACCGGTTTTACATATTTTTCGATGGTTTGGTTTAGGAGGTTTTTTTCCGGATTTTCCTCTGTATCAACGAAGAGTTGTAAGATATCTTTGTACATGAGAACGCCGATGATGGTGTCGAGAGTGTTTTTATAGACGGGGATTCGGCTATACCCATGTTTAGTAAAAAATTTAGCAGCTTTTTTTATGGAGATATCGGAGGGGAGGGAGAATAGATTGACTCTTGGAACCATGACTTCACGGGCGACTTTTTCTTTAAAGGTTACTAGGGAGCCTAAGATTTTTTGATCAGAAGGGTCGAGAATTTGTTGGATTCCCATTTCCCGAAGAAAATCGAACATTTTTTCTTTTAAAAGGTGTTTTTCTTCCGGGAGTATTTTAGAGAAGGAAAAAGCTTTTACGATGAGACCTGTAATGGGGAGAAATAGGAGGAGATAGAAAGTGGAGAGAGGGAAGGATAGGGAAAGTAGCGGTTTTGGAAAGCGAAAGACAAGAAATCGGATGAAGCCGTCGATAAATAGAAAGGAAAGCATTATAGAAAAAAAGACATAGATTTTGTCGAATGAAGATATAGAGAGAAATACAAAGGCTGTGATAGCAGATGAGAGGAGAAGAATGCTTTGCGTGAGGTGGATTAAAAGATAGAGTTGATTCCAATCCTTTTTTGGAAAAATTTTCTGAAACAGAATATAAAAGGGGATCTTTTTTTCTTTGAGGAAGGTTTTTGCGGTAAATTTTCCTAAATATCTTAGAGCTGTACTAAGAAAGGAGGTAACGATAAACCCAAAGAGAAAAAATAAGGTAAGGAAAAAAAGTTCAACTGCTGACATGAAAGAACCTATATCACATTCATCTGTTGTAAGAAATCAATACATTCTTTTTCTTTTTTTTGCATAACTCTTTTTTTCTCTTTTACAAGATCATCATAACCTAAGA
>JBAXUO010000274.1:0-1673 GCA_037129625.1 Chlamydiota bacterium | reverse complement strand
GGCTCCTTGAGCCGAATTTTTTTTCTGCATTGAATTCCTAAATGATCATCCAAAAACTGACTCTAAAAAAGATTAGAATTTTTTCATATGTTTCTTTTCATTTTTTGTAATTTTCTTTTTGCCTCTCTATAGAAATTAGCAATCAACAACGAAGATTGCTAAAACGTTGACAAAATGTGCATGCTTTGTGTATATTAGCAAACGAGCTGACAAATTGCTAAGTTTTTCTTGAAATAAACTTACAGCTCAAGTACAGTTTATTACTTTGCAATAATCAAAAATATGGAGGTCAATTTATGGCACTTAAAGAAGCCGAAAAGAAAAAAACTACTCTTAAACCACTCGAAAATCGAGTCATCGCCCAACGCCTCGAAGAAAAAGAATCCCTTAAAGGTGGCATCATTATCCCAGATTCTGCTAAGAAAAAACAGGAAATCGCTACCGTTATCGCCGTTGGAGATGGGAAAAAAACCGAAAATGGAAAAATTATCCCCCCTCCCGTTGCAGTCGGCGACCTAATCCTCATGGATAAATACTCTGGTCAAGAAGTGACCATCAACGATGAAGATTTTATTATAGTAAAAGCAGACGACATTATTGCTGTCATCGAAAAATAAAAAGGAGTCAACTATGGTTGCTAAAGATATTAAATTTAAAGAAGAAGCCAGACAAAAAATTCTTAACGGAGTTAAAACACTTTCCGCCGCCGTTAAAGTAACTCTTGGACCTAAAGGCCGAAATGTCGTTATCGACAAATCCTTCGGTTCCCCTCAAATCACAAAAGACGGTGTTACTGTAGCTAAGGAAATCGAACTCGAAGATAAGCATGAAAATATGGGCGCCCAAATGGTAAAAGAAGTGGCCAGCCGTACCTCCGACAAAGCCGGAGACGGAACCACTACCGCTACTGTCCTCGCCGAAGCTATCTATAGCGAAGGACTTCGAAACGTCACTGCCGGAGCTAACCCTATGGAAATCAAAAAAGGGATCGAGCTCGCCGTCGCCATTGTAGTTGAAGAAATTCAAAAACTCAGCAAACCGATCAAGAGCAATAAAGAAATCGCTCAAGTAGCTACTATCTCCGCTAACGGTGATACTGAAATCGGAGAAATCATAGCAAAAGCTATGGATCGAGTCGGTAAAGACGGTACCATTACCATCGAAGAAGCTAAAGGGTTCGAAACCACTCTCGACATCGTCGAGGGAATGAACTTCGATCGCGGCTATCTCTCTGCTTACTTCGTTACCAATTCAGAAAAGCTAGAAGCAGATCTCGAAAATGCTTTTATTTTGATTTATGAAAAAAAGATCTCTTCCATGAAAGAGTTCCTACCGCTCTTACAAGCTGTAGTTGAAACCGGAAAACCTCTTCTTATTTTAGCTGAAGATGTCGAAGGGGAAGCTTTGGCTACCCTAGTTGTCAATAAGCTTCGTGGCGGCCTTAAAGTCTGCGCTGTCAAAGCCCCTGGCTTTGGAGATCGACGAAAAGCTCTCCTTGAAGATATTGCGATTCAGACCGGTGGACAGTTTATCTCTGAAGACATCGGAATTAAACTTGAAAATGTCACCATCGACATGCTCGGTAAAGTCAAAAAAGCCCTCATTAAAAAAGAGGATACCCCTTTAGTCGAAGGAGCCGGAAAAAAAGAAGACATTCAAAAAAGAATTGCTCT
>JBAXUO010000273.1:0-1691 GCA_037129625.1 Chlamydiota bacterium | reverse complement strand
TAGGCGATGGATAGTTCTTTTGACGGAGTTGCTTGGATTTGTTGTGTTAACAGCCCTTCATTGTTGTATTGGTAGTAAAAGGCAGCTACAAGCTCTTCTTGTTTTTTTGTATGGAGAATGGAGACGATGCGACATTTGCTGTCATAAAAAATTTCTGTTGAAACACCATTCGGCCTGTCGATTTTGGCAACTTGATTATCGGAGGTGTATTCGAATGTTGTTGTTCCTAAGGGATCCGTTAGACTTTTAAGAGTTTTTTGATCCTCGGCATAATTATAGGAGACAACGCTTCCATCGGGATAAACGATGTTAGAAAGTTCTTTAGCATCGTTGTAAAGAAATAAGGCCGTTTTTTGGTTGGGGAAGATGATTTTTTGCAGTTGATTTTGTTCGTTGTAGAAATATTGTTTAGTTTCCTGGCTGCTAATTTCCGATTTTGGGGAAACAAGGTCTTTTTTGGGCAAAGAATCTAAAGTAGATTCAGAAGTATCTGTAGAGGCATTTTCGGAACAAAAAATTGAGAAGCTAAAACAAATTAACGGTAAAAATATTTTGTTCAACATTGGCAACCTATAGGGTTATTTCAAGTTAATGTAGGAAAACAAGGTAATAAGTTTGAGGAAAAGTTTCAATTTATTTTTTGAAAATGTACGAGCAAAGTTGTAATGTCCTCTTCCAGCAATGTTAAGATGTCCTCTCTAAAGAAAGGGTGGGGACATGAAAACGGAGCTAACAATGACTGTAAAAGAAGCAGACAGATACGCACTTATGCGGCAATTAGAGTCTCAAAAAATATCTATAAAAGGGGCCTCCCATGTTTTGGGGATTTGCTACAGACAAGCGCGCCGGTTATGGAGCCGCTATCAAGAAGAGGGGCCAAAGGGCCTTATTTCTAAAAGAAAAGGGAAGCCAAGCAATCACCAGATGGCTCGTGGAGTTAAAGAAAAAGCTATGGCCCTTGTCAAAGAAAAATACGCAGATTATGGGCCCACCCTTGCAACAGAAAAGCTTCAGGAAAAGCACTCGCTAATTTTATCTAAAGAAACTTTACGACAGCTCATGATTCAAGAGGGGCTTTGGGAAGCGAAAATGAAAAAAGATACAAGGATTTACGCTAGAAGAACACGACGATCGTGCGTCGGAGAACTTATACAAATTGACGGCTCTTACGAGGCGTGGTTTGAAGATCGCGCAGAGAAGTGCTGCTTACTCGTGTGCATTGATGATGCCACTAGCCGAATCATGAAAATGAGGTTCTGTCGGACAGAGACAACAGATGATTATTTTGAGTTAGTAAAAGACTACCTCAATGAATATGGACGGCCGAAAGCCTTTTATAGTGATAAACATGGGGTTTTTCGAGTGAACATGAAAGGGTGCGAAAATCACAACACCTCTTTTCATCGGGCATTAAAAGAGCTGGATATAGAGCTCATTTGCGCCCATAGTCCCCAAGCAAAAGGGAGAGTCGAAAGGGCAAATGGAATACTACAAGACCGTTTTATCAAAGAGCTTAGAGAAGAAGGTATTAGCTCAATGGAAGAAGGAAATGCTTTTTTAGAAACCTATCTAAAAAAACATAACAAAAAATTTGAAAAAGAACCGGCCAATGAAAACAATGCTCATAGAGCGTTGCTTCCCAGCCATAATCTGGAAACAATCCTATTAGAAAAAAGCCAGAGAGTGATCTC
>JBAXUO010000272.1:0-1708 GCA_037129625.1 Chlamydiota bacterium | reverse complement strand
AGAAGTTACTAGCGAGGCAGAGTTGGTTCGATTTTTTACCCCCAAAAATAAGGAAAAACCGGAAATTCATGGGGGCTTTGCTTTAGCCTTTTTCTCTGAAGATCCATTGATAGAAAGTAAACTCAAAGAAGAATTAGGTGTGACAGTTCGCTGTATTCCTTTGGGGAATGAAAACAGGGGAAATTGTATATTTTCAAAGAAACCAAATTGCCGACAAGTAATTTTTGCTAAGGCGTATTAAGATTTGTCTGTAAGATTTTTCTGCAAGATTTGTCTTCTGGGACATTTGGTTTTTTGTTAGACTGGTTAAAAGAATTTATTTATCTAAAGGGGAAATATCAATGATTGCTTTTTTGAGAAAATATCAGAGATGGTTTTTTGTTTTAACAACCATTATGGTGGTTGCTTCTTTTTGTTTTTTTGGAACTTACAGTACTTTGCAACAAAAATCAGAAAGAAGGGATAAAAAAGTAGGTGTCGCGTTAGATCAATCGGCTCTTTATAGTTCAACCATCGATAGGATGTCTTTTTTCTTGAGTCATGATGCGCTCTTTTCTTCTGGTAAAACAGTTAATATTTTAAATGATGGGGTTTTTTACAAAGATTTTGTTCAAACGGGACTTTTGGATATTCTTCTCGCTGAATATTTTCCTTTGGTCCAAAAGGAGTTTACTTCATCTTGGGAAAAGGCCAAAAACGCTCATTTTTATACCCATCCTTATGCACCAAACCTTTCTCAAAAAGCTATTTTTTCTCATTTCGTACCGGAAATGAATACTTATCTTGATACTTTGCAACAATCGAAAAAACCTGATCTGAAAGCTTTTTTTCTAATGAAAGATATATTTCAGGTGGGGCTTAAAATGCCCTCTGAGCTTATGAAAAGAATTTTGCTCTATCAGCAAAATCAATATCGATTACCTCAGGATCAAAAACTTTATTATGAGGAATTCGCATTATTTGGTTTCCAAAGTTTGCAGGATTGGTTTGGACAAACATGTATCGATTTGATGAGTGAAACTATTCTGAACGTAGCTGCTTTAGCTCGGAAATCGGGTGTTGAAGTTTCTTATGAAGAAGCCCTTCGAGATCTTGTGAAAAATGTTCATATAGCGAATCAAAAAGAGGAAAAAAAAGAGAAAATATCGGATAGGGACTATTTTACTTATCAACTCCATGTATTAGGATTGGATGAGAAAATGGCTGTTTCTCTGTGGCAAAACGTTCTTTTATTTCGAAAGTTTTTTCAAGAAAGAACCTCTTCTTTATTTTTAGATAATTTCTCTTATAAGGATTTTTCAACATACTCTATGGAAAAAAAAGAGATGTTTCATTACCAGTTACCTGAGTCTCTTCGATTTAATAGTTTTGATGATCTTCTAGCTTTTGAAATTTATCGAAAAAATATTTTTCCTAAATATGAAATGACCTCTTTAGATCTCCCAGGTACAATGGTTGCCTTGGAAGACTTAGAAGCCAAAGAGCCGGGGTGCATTCAAAAATGGTTTGAATTGGAAGTGAAAGAAACATCTTTAGAAGCGACCGGAGTTTCAAAAATTCGTGAAAGAGACCTTTGGAAGTGGCAACTGGAAGATGCCAATTGGGATCATTTACGATCCCAGTTTGCTGAGATAGGAAGATCTACTACCCAAGATCGATTTCATGTCCTTGAGAGTATAGATAAAGATTTAAGACGAAAAGTAGATCA
>JBAXUO010000271.1:0-1709 GCA_037129625.1 Chlamydiota bacterium | reverse complement strand
AGTGACTTTGGGCGGAAATCTAGTGGGGTATTCTTCTGAAAATAAAGAAACCCGTTTTTCATTCATTGGAGAGGGTAATGTGCAGATTGCGGGAACTGTGACCGGAAGAAATTTGGCATTCAGGGATAATGAGTATTCTATTTCATTAGGGAGTGGAAAAGTTTATAATGATGCCGAGAATCCACTCACCATTTTCAATCATGGAGCTTTAGTTATAGGGACTATACCTCATACTTGTTTTGAAGCTCTTCATGACGTTCACATACATGGGCCTACTTCTATCAAGATTTATGGTCCTTTTATATCCGGTGGCCATGTCATCGTAGATTGAGTCTAATAATGAAGTTCTAGAGTAAAATCTTTTTTATTAAAATGCATGACTTGCAGGTAAACGGAACTTACGCTACTATGTTTATTTCAACATGAAATTTTAAGGTAATCCGATGCAAAAACAAAAACGTTGGCAGTTCTTTTTAATCGTAGCGGTCTTAGTCATCACTCTTTATAACATTCTTCCTACCGTCTTTTATTATACAAAACCCCTTCATAATCCGATTGATTCATCCAGAGCTAGTACAGTGGCTATTGATATTGCAAGTAGGGTCAATACACTGGAAAAAGGGAGTGTACAATGGTTGGAATCCTATTGTCATTTGTTGAAAATTTCTCCTGCATCGATCACCTTGGATAAAGAGAATCCTCAGCAAGTTTTTGTGAATTTTGTCACGACACAAGACAAAGATTTGTTCCAGAAATATTTACCCAGATCGGGCGCTTTAATTCCATTTGTTCCGGCTCAACTAAGTTTAAGTACGGAAGCTTCCGAGCAAGGGAAGAAGTTAGTTGTGCAAAGACAGATTCCGATTCATGTTGATTCTAACGCTTTGTTTGCTTTTTCCTTTAAAAAAGATTCGGATGATCGAATCACAGACCTATATAAGGATGTTCTTTTTGACCGAATAGCTCACCTTGCCAATGCGGTCGGCGGGGTTAGCGAAAGAGCGGTTATGGTGGAGACGATTCTCAGTAAGCCGAACAGTCCGGGATCTTTTGATCTTTTGTTTGCTCTTTCTCATGAAATTGTAGATTTTACAGATGTCTTTGGATTAGATTCTGCCGTTACACATCGCTTTTTCTCATCCATGATGCCTTCTAGTTCTTCGGAAGATTATGCTCAGTTGATACAAGCCTTTGATCGAGGCAGAGATCAGATAAAAATGGGTAAAGCTTCTTTGAAAGAAGAGGAAAAGATACGAAAGGAACAAAAAACTTTTGTGAAAGAGGATTTCGAGCAAAATGTGGAATTGCTGCTGAAAAAAGAGACTCTTTTGATCAAAGCGGAAGATTTTGTGAAAAAGGAAAAGGATTTCCTTTTGGGTTTAGAGAATGTATGGACGTTTGAGAAGATCAAAGCATTGTTGAGACAGGGTTATGAAAAGGATACCCAATCTACGGTTCTTACATTAGCTGTCGGACAGAAAAATCCGTTCATAGATAAAATTTTTATTGATCTTTCGAATGAAAAAGTATTTTTCCAATTTCATAATGATGTCCTTGAAAAGAAAAATGATAGAGGGGCTTCTCAATCTCGATTTGAACAGCTTATCATTGATGAATTGGCAAGAATTACCAGACAAACGGATGAAATGATTTTGCCCCACGGAAAGGAGTATGTAGTTCAGTTAACTCAGCTTGCGAATAGTCGTAGT
>JBAXUO010000270.1:0-1724 GCA_037129625.1 Chlamydiota bacterium | reverse complement strand
CTGTTGAATTGGCCGGTGGGTGCGATTAAATCAAAAGTTGTTGCAAAAGCAAATCGGGGAAAGACGGTTAATATACATAAAACCAAAACAGTAATAAGGGTTAAAAGTCTCATATCCATTCATATTAGTATTTTTTTTGTCTATTGACAATAGGTTCAGATGATTTGTATAGTAAAAGAACATACCATATCTATGAAGCACCTTTTTCTGACAACTTTATTTTTTCTTTTTTTTGTTTTTTTTCCTCCATTTCTTTTTGCTCAAACTCAACCAACAGCTACTCCGGTTCCAGCTTCTACAACTACAGAATATGTTCCTAAAGTTGTGTGTTTAAAATCAGACCGTTGCGATAAGGTTTCTTGTACCCGAACACAAAGCCTGCCACATACAGCGAAAATTACGTTTGAAAAAGAAGAGAGTAAACGACCTCCAGTAAACACAGACTTTGTCATTATGGAGTGCTTAAAAACAGATAATCCTGAAAAAGGAGAAATTTGTACCGTAGGTGATTCCAGCGAGCAGTATTGGAGTTATTTAACAGGCGACCCATATAAATATGCTTTTCAGGGGCTGTTTAGTAATACGGGAACGGTGTTGATTCCCGCAGGAGATACGAATTCTGTTTTTAAAACAAACGTTCCTCGTTTTCAAAGAAATGCTCAGGATAAATTTCTTTTTGGGGGAGCGTCTTATGATTGGCTTGAGTGGCAAAGCTATACGGCAAAAGGAGTAGATCGTAGATTTAAAGCTTTGTTTAAAATTCCTATGACAAAGCAGGCGGTATTGGATGCATTGAAACAAAAAACAATAGATGAATATGCGGTTGGTCAGGACTGTGTGTGGATAAACTGGGATCCAGACGGACGAGTGTTTGACAGTATAAGCTTGGAGCCAATTCCTGATGTGTCAGTACAAATACTTGAGAAGAAACCAGATGGATCTTTTGCTCCCGTGGTAAATTTTCTTGATCCGCTTGCTCGAAATCCTTCACTTACTGATTCTTCAGGTAAATTTTCATTTTTTGTAGAGGGTGACAATGATTATCGACTGGTAATTAATCCTCCAGAAGGGTATGAATTTTCACTTACTGAACCGATAAAACCTCATGTAAATGCAACAAAAATATATCGAAATATCTATCCAATAAATACTGGAGTAAATATATATGAGGCTAAGGGAAAAAAGGAAACACGTGATATTCCTTTGCGCCCAAAACTTGGTGTGGGAAAAGAATATCCACTTACCAGTGGGTATACGGTTGAGCGTTTAGGGAAAAGTTATATGATAAATCTTTCTTACTCTCATCCGTTTACAAAAATCGTCCCATTTTCAGTGAATAGAACAACAGGTAAAGAAACCATGCTTACCGCACTTTCTTCAAATGCAAACGCATCAGGATCGGGAAAGGTGAGTCTGCGATTTTCCCAACTCCCACAAGGTGACGATTTGGGAGGGGTGTATGCTGAAAAAATTATTTTGACAGGAGATCTACCTATTGCGCAATCAACTTCATGGTCAGTTCGTTCACTCAAAGCCTTTTTTTCAAAAATAATAAACAACTTACATGTATCAGCACAGTCAACAAAATCCCTTCGCATGATCATTGATCCGATTCCCTCATACTTGGAAGGAGTTGCATACGATTCAGGAGGAAAGCTAATTCCTAATGCAAAGGTCACCATATATATGACTAACTTGAGCGTTCCGTATTACGAAACAACTGC
>JBAXUO010000027.1:0-11877 GCA_037129625.1 Chlamydiota bacterium | reverse complement strand
AAAACAACAAAAAGAAGCCGTAAGAGCTCCTGCGAGTGGGGAATAGAATTTCTTGAAAAAACAAAACTGAAACACAAAATGTAATTGAGTGTCGTTGCCAGCAAAAAAGAGATGGCATTAGATAAAACTAGCTGAAAGAAAAAAACTTGTGAAAAAAGATAAAAAATTATCAAATCCGTGCAACAAGAGATAAAACCTACACCACCATATAAAAAAAATTGTATCCAAGAAATTTTAATCTTCATCTAGGCCATACTTATAATTTTTTTCCTTTTGAGCAGAAAGAATTTTATAATCCCCTCTAGAGAAGATTTTTTCTATAAAACAATAAAAAATTATAAACAAATATCGAGAACCCATTTCTCTAATTTTAAATTTTGAGATTCCATTTTTCCGGTTAGTCCATGAGTTAGGTAAAACAGAATAGCTATAGCCTCGAACTATTGCTTTTAAAGGAAGTTCAACGGTCAGATTAAAATGACAAGAAAGAAGAGGCTGTAGACCCCCAATCACATGACGTTTGTATAATTTGAAGGCATTGGTCGTGTCATTATATTTCATCCAAAAAAGCAGTTGAATCATAGTGTTGCCTAGGCGATTCAGTAATCGTTTGAATAAGGGATAATGAAAAACTTTTCCCCCTTTTATAAAACGAGAGCCAAAGATACAATCATACCCTTCTTCCATTTTTCTATAAAATCGGACAACATCTTTTGGAGAATCGGAACTATCCGCCATAAAAATGCAAACGCAATCCCCTTTAAATATCGATAATCCATAGCGAAGAGCAAATCCAAATCCATTAGGAGGGGTATTGTTTACATACGTTAAAGTTTTAACCTCGCTTTGTAGTTTTATAAGGATTTTCTCTGTGTTATCCATGCTACAATCATTAACAACTAAAATTTCATGAGAAATCCCTTCTTGGGAAAGTTCTTGATATAAAGACTTGACCGTAGAAGCTATATGCCCTTCTTCATTATGTGCAGGTATTAAAACAGAAAGCAACCCAGGGATTTTCGCTCTCTCAGCTAAAGAGTTTACTTCTAAATGCATAATATCTACCTTGTGCACTCTGTTTCTAACCGAAGCATCTGTCCTTCATAAATTTCTTTTACTATATCTCCAATAGTATATTGTAAAGACCAAGTAGGATAATGAGATCGAAACTTACCAATATTGCTTATCCACCATTGATGATCTCCTGTTCGAACTTTGTCAGAGTATTGGTACTTCATAGGCCTTTTTGTTAAACTTTCACAAAGTGTAATAGCTTCAAGCATAGAGCAATTACTATAACGCCCCCCACCAATGTTATACACTTCTCCCATCCGAGGTTGTTGATAAAAATGCCAAAAAGCATTCACCAAGTCAAAAGAATGAATATTATCCCTCACCTGTTTTCCTTTATATCCAAAAATCGAATAGGAAGTTTCTGAAATAGCACATTTAACAAGATAAGCAAGAAAACCGTGTAACTCCGTTCCCGAGTGTCCGGATCCAGTTAAACACCCGCCTCGAAAACAAGCTGTTTTCATCCCAAAATAACGTCCATATTCCTGAACCAAAATATCGGCAGAAACCTTCGATGCCCCAAAAAGACTATGAGTGGAAGTGTCAATGCTCATCGATTCATCTATGCCTTCTTTGTAGAAAGGATGTTCTACTGCAATTTCATAACGAGTGTTTTTTTCTATTAAGGGCAATCGATTCGGAGTGTCTCCATAAACTTTATTTGTGCTAGTAAAAATAAAAACCGCATCGTGACAATATTTACGACTCATTTCTAAAAGATTTAACGTTCCATTTGCATTGACAGAAAAATCTGTAAAGGGTTCTCTTGCTGCCCAATCGTGGGAAGGTTGAGCGGCACAATGGATCACTAACAAAATCTTATTTCCATATTTTAAGAAAATGTTTTCTAAGGCATCCTGATTACGAATATCAACACTATGATGGATATATCCCGGAATAGATTTTATTAAATTTTCTCTATTCCAAGAGGTGCTAGCCTCTTCTCCAAAAAAATATTTTCTTAAATCATTGTCTATCCCAACGATTTCCATCCCTTTTTCTGAAAAAAACCGACAAGCTTCTGATCCGATAAGGCCACAAGACCCTGTAATGAGAGCAACAGCCATATTTCACCTTTGTTAGTTTGAAATTTACTATAAAAGGGATTTTTCTACTTCATTTTTAACAAAAAAGTTCTTAAGAAAAAATAGGCTTTAGCATAATTTGATTAGCCAAAATCCAATGAAAAATATCTTCTAAAGTATGATCAAGGGATCGCTTTGGGGCCCATCCTGTATTTTTTGTTACAACTTCATTGTCTGAAACATAGAAAGGAATATCAGCTGGGTGAGTTGTAGGGTCATTTATTATTGGAATATTATTTCCTGTTCGTTGAATACACCAAGAGGACAATTCCGCAAGAGAAATGCTATTTTTCATTCCCCCGCCTATATTATAAATCTTTCCCTTATGCTTGCTGATATTGTTTAACTGCAAAACAAGTAATTCATACAAGTCCTCTATGTGCAACACATCGCGTACTTGATACCCATTTCCTCCAAACCCGGTATATTTCAGCTCTTGATTAAATATATATCGGGAAATCCATAGAGACACAAACCCCTGATCTACTTTGCCCATCTGCCAAGGACCAGCAATGACTCCAGAACGGTTAATCACAATATTGAGATCATACATATGAGCATATTCTTGAAGAAGAAGTTCGGATGCAAGTTTTGTCGCTCCATAAAGAGAACGAATACCTTCTAAGGGAAATTGAGTACTGATACCGTGTAGGGACACTCCTATACTATTTTGGATTGCATCCAAAACAAACCTTTTACCTTCCTCTTTCAAGGGGAGGTTTCGTAATGGTTCAATTGGATAAACACGACTTGTAGATAAAAATATGACATCAGCCTTTGCCCTTCTTGCCGCTTCCAAACAATTCATCGTCCCAAACAGGTTTGTTTGAACAAGATAAGAAGGATCATTTTGGTAACCAGCTTGGACGGAAGGCTCCGCAGAACACTCAATAAGCAAATCAAAATTAAAAATGGCTGCAATATCTTCTTTGCATCGAATATCGCCATGAACAAACTCTACCTCTGCATCTCGAAGCCTACGTAAGGACAACTCACTGCCTCGACGATATAAGTTGTCTAAAGAAATCACTTTTATATGGGGATTATCTCTTTTTAGAGAAATAGCTAAATGCGACCCAACAAAACCAGCTCCACCAGTAATGACAATTTTTTTATACGGCAACATAGAAAAAAACTCCTAAGAGGATGAACATATTTTTGCTTCACACTTCAGAAATATTAAATAATGAACCAAAGATAAATATCTAGTATGTTTTACTTCATCAGCAGCAGCAAATAAAAAACACCAGACCGCTACCCGTTTCTTTATCAGATCAAGAAAACAATAACCATTTTCTCTATAAAAAAGTTATTGCTCACACCGCATGTAAAAGCCTCTTTAATGCCTGTTTTTCTTTCACAAAAACTCTAACATTCAATAACCCTAAAGCCAAAAAGAAAAGCAGCCTTCCTTTCTGATCGAAGATCGGATAAAAATCACACATACCAATGAAGAGAAACCCAACGACGGTTGCTGCAAGAAAAAAGGTAAAGGAGGTTTGCCTTTTCCATCCGTTATAGATCGAAAACCCAATCATAAGAAGGAAAAAACATAATGCAGGGAGGCCAGATTCGGAAGCAATCATCAAATACATATTATGAGTTGGCTGTGGAGGACTCTTAGGCTGCATGCTTTCTACTGCTACCAGATAATTATTCCAACCCACTCCTAGCCAAGGATGGGTTGCTATTAAAGAAATTGCCTCCCCTTGTTTCTCCACTCTCTCATTATCAGTTTTTTGAACTATCCGGTTATAATTCAGAAAGCCGCCACGATCCCACCATTGTTCTCCAAATAATATCAGTGAAAGGAGAAGTGCACATAACGCCGTTTTCAATAAGGAAGAAGGAAAAGTCTTTTTTTTCCAACAAATAAGAATAACAAAAAGGGAAAGGGAAATAAGCCACGCAAATAGAGCCGATCTAGAAAATGTCGTGAATAAAGCTAAAGTCTGCAAAAAAAGAACGATTTGAAAAAAAAGTTTTTTCTTGGGATAGGTCACATAAAAATACGATGTTACCATGAGAGAAACGAATAAAAAGCCCCCAAATACATTCGGATGACCAAAGGTTCCATAGGAACGAAAAAGAAGAGAAGACCCTTGATGGGGAAGCAAGAGATCAAAAATCCATAGCCTTCCACTGCTCACTCCAATACTCCCTAATTTCCCATTCAAGGGATCTAACACAGGCTCTCCTATAAAGGATAAACCTAAAGAATGTTGCAAAAGATAATGGGAAAGGCCTATCAAGCAAGGAATAATAGAAACAAGAAGAAAAAGAAATAAAATCTTATGCAATCCGTTCAAACTCATATCCACAGAAGACAGAACAAGGAAAAAAAGTATTACCAAAGCTAAATGAAAGACCATTCCCCATTGTGGATAAAAAACCGGTGTTTGAGAAAACAGAAGGGAAAGAACCACACAACCAAAAAAAAGAAGACAAAAAACAGAACCTATCGGAAATCTTTTCTTCATACACACAAATGGAAATAGTAGTAGTAGAACCTCTGAAAAATAAAAGAAAATGTTTCGATCAAAAGCGCTAGGGAGAGACTTCACTTGATGAAATAAAAAACGGGAAAAAAAATGAAACGCCTTCCACAGTTTATGTTCAAACGGCAGAAGGAGCAAAATAAGGCCCAGAAAAATGTAAATTAATGTTTGCTTTTTCATTTGACTCATTTAATTTTGCCTGAAAAGTCCTTTTGAGGAAAAGAAAATACAAAAAAGCTAAAATATCACCTTATAAATAAAATCCAGAAAAGGTTTCATTTCTCCACTTGCCTGTACGACAACAAATTTTATTGAAAAAAAACAACAGAGCCTGATACTTTATGGAAAAGAAATTTTCGCATCTTTTCTAGAAAAGGATTTTCATGAATAAAATTAAATTATTTATAATCAGAGCGTTTTCGAAAGTTCTAAAAAACGTCTCTCATTCTTTATATCCCATATATGGTTCGTATAGATCTACAGCAGAACCTTTGTATTTTCCATGGAACTCTAACGAAGCCTTTTTATCTATCTATGAAAAGGCAAACAGCTCTTCAAACAGAGATCGATATTACATGATTTATTGTTTATCTAGGCAAGCCTGTTTATTGCAAGAGGGAAATTTTATTGAATTTGGAACTCATAGTGGGGATTCTGCTAATTTTATGGCTCATATATTAAAAAATTATGACAAAGAAAATAAATCTCTCACTACCATAGATAGTTTTGAAGGATTTCCTGCAACTTCACAGAAAGAAGACCTAGACGTTCGAACAAACAAACTCTTTATTTATTTTGAAGCTGGAGGACTTAAATCTGACTATGAGCAAGTAAAAGAAAAGCTTAAGACTCATCAACCTCCTGTCCTGATTGTAAAAGGGTTTATCCCTAATGTTTTTCAAAAATTAGAAGAAAAGCAATATTGTTTTGCTCATATTGATGTAGATCTTTATCAAGCTACCTTTGATTCATTATCTTATGTTTATGAAAAAATGGTACCAGGTGGCATTATTCTTATGGATGATTATGGATTTCCCATGTGCCCAGGTGCGAGACAAGCCGCTGATAATTTTTTTGAAGACAAACCAGAAATAATCCTTCCTCTGCCCACGGGACAAGCCATTGTTTTTAAAACATTACAAATAAAAAAAAATGACCAACTTCAAAAAGTTTAACATTTTTTGAAAGAGGTTGCATTTTTTTGAATTACATAATCTCGATAAAAGTTTTCTGATTTCTATAAACAACTTCAGAAAAAAGTTTTTTTCTTACACTAAAAAACCAAATCTCTTAGTAAGAATCAAAAAATGACTTCTATTCCTTATGAATATACTGTAACGACTCTTTTTGGATCGCTTTAAAATTCTTATCTATCCATCGAACCGTTCCAGTGATACCTTCTTCTATCGAAATAAGGGGCTTCCATCCAAATTCTTCTCTAGCCTTGCTAGAATCGATTACATAAGCCTTGTCTTGGCCCAACCTTTCGGCAACAACGATCGTCGAATCTGTAAAGCCCTTGCCTATCTTATCACAGATCTTAGATACAACATCCTTAACGGAGATACCCCCATCCGGAGAAAAATGATAAATTTCACCCGGTCTTCCATTTTCCATTGCCATCATTTCTCCTCTAGAGACATCACGTATATGGATATATGACTTCACAGCGTGGCCGCCTCCATGAAGTTCAATTTTCTTCCCGAGTTTTAGATATATAATAGAACGAGGAATGATCTTAAATAACTGCTGATAGGCTCCGTAGACATTTGTAGCACGAACCATCACAAGGGGAAACGAAAAATTCTTAAAAAAGGTAAACAAAGAAAGATCTCCGGCAGCTTTGGAAGCTGCATAGGGTGTAGTGGGATTTAGAGGAGCCTCTTCGGTTACGTTTCCGGAGCAGGTTCCATATACTTCCGGAGAAGAAATGTGAACATACTTTTTCAAAAACTTCTTGTCTTTAAGAAGATTGGCAAGTTTTGTGAGAGCCACTGCATTAGTTTGAAACCAATGATGAGGATTTTCCCAAGAAGGGGCCACTTCACTTTGGGCCGCAAAATTCACTATATACTCAGGCTGAAACGTATCCAAAATCTGATTCAGTTTTTCCACATCTTTATTCAAATCCACTTGGGCAAAAGTAAATCGCTTTACATCCCTATTTTTATAAGGCAAAAACAAGGAACTTTTTTCCGGTGATCGGCTAACACCAAAAACTTCATAACGTCCTTGTTCTAAAAGTAAATCGACAAAATCGCTACCGGAAAAAGAATTACTACCGATGACTAAAACTCGTTGAATTTCTTGATGTTGTGCATCTTGGTGTTGTGCACCTTGATGCTGTGCGTCTTGATGCTGTGCGTCTTTATTTTTCATTTGAGCAACCTGGTGATAAATTTACAAAGAGAAGTTTTTTGAATAGACTCCCTATTTCCTACGACTTGGACATTCAAAGCGGCTGCTACTGAGCCTATAAAGCCTGAAAGGAGTAAAGGAAAGCCTTTAGATAGACAAAGAGACGTCAAAGCAAAATAACTATCGCCGGCGCCTACCCTATCAATGGAATTTGTCACAAAAGGGGGAATGTAAAAATGATTCTCATTCTCCATACAAAAAACACCATGAACCCCTTTCGTTGCAGATAAACAGGAAGCATTCATAAATCCCATGATATCCGAAGCGATGCCTTCTAACCGACTCGATCGATCCTGAGCCGCTAACCGAAGCTCAGGTTCATTTAAAGAAATAAAATCAGCCTTTCGATAGTTGGTAATACAATTGAATCCTCTATTGCCACCATTTGTCTGGGTATTAAGCGCTAGAAAAGAAGAAATACTACCAATCGCATCTACTATCTGGGGATTGGTGAATCCATTTCCAAAATCACAAGCTAAAACATAGTGAGCATTTTTTTCTTTTTCTTGTAATAACTGAATTACTTGCTCTGTTTGAGACTCTTCTAAAAGAGACGTGTTAGAAGTATATGTTTCGAAGAGCTTGGAGAGATTATTTCCATCTTTTAAAATATATCTCTTTTTTGCCAATGTAGCCTTACTATGATACACAAAACAAGGTTCCACATTCGGGTACAGTGTGCTTCGAATAAAATCTTGATGTATGCAGTCATCCCCGAGAGCCGTGATTAAATAGACTTTTTTCACAAATTGAGCCAAATGATTTGCAATAATCAAAGAGCCCCCTAAGAAAACCTCTTTGTCCAAGTGGGAAGCTACCATATGAGTCCCCTTACCCGATTGGCCCAAAGGTTCTACATATTGGTATTCATCAATGATCGCATCACCAATGACGACGACAGTTCGGTCGGAAAGAGATTCAATTTTTTCAAGAACCTCTTCAGAAGAATAAAGAGTTTTCATCTTTTGCAAAAACTCAACGGTCTTAGGTGGCATATTAGAAAAATGCTGATTGAGCAAAGAAGAAGAACTGAAGACAATATCATCTGTATAAAAAATGGAGCCTCCCCATTTTTCTACAGCCTCAGCTTCTGCTACAATCTTTCCCGTCACATCTTTGGAAGCATCGGCATATTCTTTTCCTTTGACGTAGACATTGGGTTTAATTTTTTCAATAGCATAGACCGCATCTGAAGTTTCATTTAAAACGACACAATCGATCTGTTCTAAAGAAGCCAAAGATTCTAATCGAAGATTTTCTTGAAAGGCGGGTCTTCCCGGACCTTTATTGACAAAACGATCGGGAGTTACGGTAACGACTAATTTATCTCCCTGATTTTTGGCTTCTTTAAAATGACGAATATGTCCCGGGTGTAAAAGATCAAAAACTCCATGGCATTGTACAATTTTATAACCTTGCGATCGCCATTTCTCTAAAACATCTTGTATTTCAGCAAAACTTTTTACTTTATGGTGCATGAATCAATTCTCTTACTTCTTCTTGGATAGAAAATTTCTCCTCTTTCCAAAGATCTACAAGTGTATGCAAAAGACAAAAGTGAGACATTTCTACAAATCCATAATCTGCCTTATCAATGAAGAAATTTAGATCCCCTATTTGTCGTAAAGGGTTTGTTGCAGAAAAACCACTTAAGGTAATAACTTTAAGGCCTTTTTTTCTAGCCATAAGGGCTGCATTCACAATATTCGGAGACTTTCCCGAACTGCTAATAGCAACGAGAACATCATCCGGATTTCCCATAGTTTTGATAGGAACGGAGAAAACATGTTCATAGCCATAGTCATTACCCAAACAAGTCAACAGATTGGAATCAAAGAGTGTCATGGCCGGGACTTCTAAAGCTTTTACAAGATCGGTACAAAAATGGGAGGCAATGCCCGCGCTGCCGCCATTTCCAATAACATAAGTCAGACCTTTTTGAGCTTTGACTTGGGAAAGAAGATCATAAGCAAAGCGAAATCCTTCCTCTAAAGAAATGACTAAATTGCCTTTAGTATAAATGCATTGCTGCAATGATGAAAAAAGTTCATCAAATCTTTTTTGTATCATTTTTTAGATCCTTCTAGGTAATGAAACCATGTTTTTGTTGCTTGTTGAATACTTTCCGGCTCCCATAAAGGAGCTTCTCGAAAATCCTCAATTTTTTCTAAAAGTTTTTTCACCCCTTCATCAAAAGAGACTTCCGCTTTCCATCCCAATTTGGTAAAAATTTTAGAAACGTCTGCAAAAGTACAATCGGGTTCCCCGGGTCTTTTAGGAATGAGGATCACATCTCCACCTAAAATTTCGACAAGCCGCTTTATACTGTAGTGTCCTGAGCTTCCTACATTAAAAATCTCGCCGGACAATGAAGAAATAGCTGCTGCGTAAAGAGCTTTGGCTACATCGGTCACAAAAGTAAAGTCTCTAGTTTGCGAGCCATCACCAACTACAGTGAAGGGTTTTTTATGAAGTTTTTGAGATAAAAAGACACCGAAGACAGCTCCATACACACCGGTTGTTCTAGCTCTTGGGCCGTAGACATTAAAAAAACGAAGAGAAAGAGAAGGAATTTTATATACTTTTTCCCAATGTAAAACGAGCTGCTCTCCCAAATACTTGGTCAAAGCATAAGGGTATTGAGGAGACATAGCTTCCGTTTCAGGAGTAGGATACTGTTTTGGAATGCCGTAACAAGAAGAAGAAGCCGCATAGATAAAACGTTTTACATTATGTTTATGGGCGCATTCTAAAACATTGAAAGTTCCGTCTACATTCGTTTCGAAATAGTCTCTAGGTTTTTCCATAGAAGGAACAATATCAGCGAGAGCTGCTAAGTGAAACACCCAATCCACGCCATTAAACAAAGATTCTATGGCTTCTTTATTGCGGATATCCTCTTTATGAAAAGAGAAGGAAGAAAACTTTTCAGCTTCCTTCAAATTTTTCAGCCATCCCCCACAAAGATTATCTACAACAATTACCTCATGGCCATTTTGCAAAAGAAGGTCAGTCAAATGACTTCCAATAAAACCGGCGCCACCGGTTACCAACACTTTTTTCTTCATTGTAAGTTCATAAGTTTCATTGTTTTTATATTAAAATATTTTGGATCGTCCAGGGAATTAGGTAAAGCCCCTTTTTCAAAAGCATGGATTAAATCCTCAATAGCATTTTCTACAGTATGAGTAGATTTAAAACCAAGTTTTTTTTCAATTTTTTCTGAAGCTACATGATAAGAGCGGTTGTCATTTGTAGGTTCCACTACCAAGGAGACCTTTTTCTTTTGTCCCACAAATTTTTCCACCATTTTTCCCAGTTCTAAGACAGTATGATTATGATAGCCTACATTAAAAATCTCTCCTTGTATTTTTTCTTCGGGAGATTCCAATACATGGATATAGGCTCGGACCATATCTTCAATATGGATATTGGGTCGCATTTGAGAACCACCTGTAACTTTGACTTTTCCTGTATGATAAGCCAAGTTTGTAAGGATATTTACCACAACATCCAAACGTTGTCTTGGAGCGTAGCCACAAACGGTAGCAGGACGCAATACCGTACAAATGAAATCCTTATCTTTGTATTGGAATAAAATCTTTTCACAGTCGGCTTTAAATTTCGAATAGTCCGTCAAGGGTTCTAAAGACATCTCTTCGGTAACATTGGGCTCTGCTTTAACTCCATAAACGGAAGAAGAGGATGCGTAGATAAATCTTCGAATTTTTTTCTGTTTAGAAAGTTTTACAAAAGGGTCAAAGGCATCGAGGTTGATAGATTTGCCAAGTTCGGGATTGAGTTCAAAACTAGGATCGTTTGAAATGCAAGCCAAATGGATAACACTTTGGCAGCCTTCTAGTGACTTTTCTACTACTTTCAGATCGCGCATATCTCCTTGGATTTCTTTTAATTTTGGATGTTTTTCCAAAACATTCTTTCCATACATATATAGATCTAAAACGGTGACTTCATATCCTTTTTTCAAAAGTTCAGGAACCAATCTGGATCCTACATATCCTGCGCCGCCTGCAACAAGAACTCTCATGATGATTCTCCTTTTAACTTTATTTTTTTCTTGCCTATAGAAGAGATTACAGATTTCTGATTTTTGCTATTAGGTTTATCTAGCAAAATTATTTTCAACAATCACTATTTAACTGGAAAGACCCAATCGTGATTCCCAATCAAAGATCTATTTTTTGTTCGTATAGTATATTAACAAACAAGACTACTATTTTTATTCCTGACAACCCCTACAATCAAACTTTCCATAAAACACCATTAAGAACTAAAATCAAAAGTCGATTCTTGGTTGCTAAATATTTCCGAAAAATCTCCTTCAAGATACAAACAAAAAAATTAATGTCGAGAAGTCAAAAAAACATCAAAATCCAGATTAGACCAAACCAGAGTTAATTTCCATTTGCAGTGGACAACCTGATCGATTATTTCTATTTTCTTTTCCATATCTTCTGCTTCCTGACAGGATTTTCGATTTAATCTAACACCTCCCCATCTATAATCTGAAGTATTGGTTTTAGATTTAATAACCAATACAGGGAAATTTTCCTCAGAAAATTCCTGTAATTTTTTATGCAAAGCTTCAAAATCTAAAAGATCTATCCACGAATGGTTAGCAAAAGGAAGGGCTTCAGATGCAAAATAGACCATAGAAATACTCGGATAAGCAAAAATACGATCCCCTTTCTTTGTGTATAATTTTATCTGATTTATAAGAGAACAAAAGCTTTCAGATCGAGATGTTGTAGTAAAAACTCCTGATAATCGATTTACAGATA
>JBAXUO010000269.1:0-1746 GCA_037129625.1 Chlamydiota bacterium | reverse complement strand
GCTAAACAGTAAAGCTGGGAAGCCGTGTTTGAACGCCTAAAAGTGCATGGCTTCGGTGACTTCTATTTGAAAGACAAATTCCTGCTCATAAAAACACCTTTCATACATGATTACGAGATTTGGAAAGGCATCTTGGAAGGATTGCTTAGCGTAGAGTTAGAAACACGCAATTCGGTGCCTCCGCTGGTTTTTGAAATCAAAAAACACAAACCTGCACCGCTTTAGCGGTTACGCAAGGCACATCTAAACGCTAAATATGATTTATCTCAGATTAACGAATCAGCGATTTTCGTTTAGAAGTCTTGGAAACTGATCTATTTATTTGTCAAGAAAATTAGACTAAAGAAAACTGTTTCAGTCAACGAACCTTGACAAAAAGCTTAATATCGAAAGAATCAGCGAGCATTAACTATGAAGCGCTTAACCTTGGCTTTTCTTATTTTCCTTGTGGTTGCACTGTGCAACATCACGACTTTGCCTGTCAGAGCTGATTCTAAAACCATATTTGTTCCGGACGATTATCAAACAATATCTGAAGCTATAGACAATGCAGCAAACGGCGATTCCATCCATATAAGAAGCGGCATCTACGCAGCCCCTATCAACAGCACTTTGCTTATAAGAAAATCAATTAGTCTCAGCGGAGAAGGCGCTGAATCTACCAAAATAATGTTAACTCCGCCTTTAATTCAAAAGAATATTTTCGAATTTTTGTACATGGAATATGATAACGCCATAAAAATTGATGCGGCAAACGTGAGGATTTCAAATATAGAAATCGATGGATTAGGCGGAGACTTCGCTCTAAACGACAAGGGGATTCAGATTGTTAATGTTGTGACGAACCTAAAAGTTGTAGCTAGAGGAGACTTAACACAAATCATAAACAGCACTCTTGCGGGTATCGACTTATCGGGCTTTGGTCTGCTGATTAAAGAAAATATCTTAAATGGAACAGGCGGATTCTTTCTTTCCTGTGCAGGTTCATACAACGTAATTGATTCAAACCACATTTCCGGTGTGGGGGGAGGAATCAGCGTTAAAGGCACCCGAAATATTATCCAATCGAACACAGTATTGTCAGGTGGCAAGGGCGTCTACAGCGGCGTTGAAATCGAAGGAAAAGAAAATATGCTGCTAAACAACAGCGTCGTAGACAATGTTGCAATTGGAAACACTCATGCCAAACTTAATTCCTCATTGAATTTCATCGGCGCAAATACCATTAATGGCACCTTGATTATTTGGGAAAGTGATAACAATACCTTTGTTGGAAATTATCTGCAAGGCTTAGTTATCATCTATGGTCACAACAATACTTTCTATCACAATAATTTTGATTTTAGTCCCACGCACTCTGAGAGGCAGACGTTCCGAACTCAAACTAGCCACCTTTTTTGTGACAACGGCAAAGAAGGCAATTATTGGATTGACTACAACGGCACAGACACAAATGGAGACGGCATAGGAGATTCTCCATACGTTTTTTATAACGAAGACCCAAAAGATTTTGCCAATGTCACCACAAGTCACACTTTTAATGGCACCACATATTACGGCCATACTTACGCTTACATCTACCCTGCTCTGCTCGATAACTATCCACATATGGTTCCTTTCTCGAACGTTAGTTTTAGATTACCCAATTGGGCACAATTTTATGTTAGTAACCTAGACGTAACATTGCCCATGAACTCCCTGGTCCTGCAGCTTTCATCGTCCCCAGATGCTTTGGCTCTTGAGACT
>JBAXUO010000268.1:0-1753 GCA_037129625.1 Chlamydiota bacterium | reverse complement strand
CTTTTGTAGCTTCTGATCCAAGTGCCCTTGCAGGTCAAGAAATGGAAATCTTTTTCTTGACCAACGGTGAGGTTGCTTATTTACAAAGAGGAAAAAAACCACTTTTCTTTAATAAAAAAGGTATTTCTATCCAGAAAAACGGAAATTTTCAAAATCTGCCCGAAAGTGCGATTGCAAAAGGAAAGTTTGAACATTTTATGTTAAAAGAAATTTTCGAACAACCCAGAGTAATAAAAGACTCTTTGGTCGATCGCTATGATGAGAAGAATCAAACAGTTTGTTTTCCTGAAATCACCTTTGATCAAAAAATATTCCAAGAGGTGAGTAACATTTTGATCATTGCTTGTGGAACTTCTTGGCATGCCGCTTATATCGGAGCCTATGTTTTGGAACAGTATACGAATATTCCTACAAGAGCGGAGATTGCTTCGGAATTTCGATATAAACATACGGTTATTGCACCCAAAACTCTTGTGATCGTAATGAGTCAATCAGGAGAAACGGCCGATACGATTGCAGGTCTTAGGGAAGCTAAAAGACAAAAAGCAGTTACACTTGCTTTTTGTAATGTGAAAGGATCGACAATAGATCGGGAAGCGGACTCTACACTTCTATTACGAGCAGGCCCTGAAGTGGCTGTCGCTTCAACAAAAACGTTTACGGCTCAAGTAATGCTCTTGCTTCTTTTAACTTTGAAACTTGCAAGAGAGCGCTCTGTAATGAACGAAGAGCAAGGTAGGCTTTTTTTTCATAAATTATATGAACTTCCGGAGCAAGTGGCTGAAGTCCTTGAAAATAGGGACGCAATACAAGCCTTGGCTAAAAAGTATGCCAAAAAAGAAGATTTCTTTTTTTTAGGAAGAGGCCTTTTATATCCGACCGCTTTGGAAGCCGCTTTAAAAATTAAAGAGATTGCCTATATAAATGCTACCGGCTATCCGGCAGGAGAGATGAAACACGGCCCGATTGCTTTTTTAGATGAAGAGGTGCCTGTTGTGATCTTTTTAGCAAGTGGTTCTTTGCATCAAAAAATCATGAGTAATTTGATGGAATCCAAAGCAAGAAAATCCCCGGTGATTGCGATATCTTGGAAACAATTTGAAAAAGACATTGAAAAACATGTAGACGATATTATTTGGATTCCTAAGACGGATGATATGCTATCGTGTATTCCGGTTACGGTTGTTACACAACTATTTGCCTATTTTATGGCTAAAGAGAGGAATCGAAATATTGACCAACCCAGAAATTTAGCCAAATCGGTAACTGTTGAATGAAAAGGATTATTTTGTCGGGCCTTCTTTTTCATTGATAAGGGATTTTATGGTGTCTAACAATACGACAGGATCGAAAGGTTTCATAATCTTGGCTTTTGCATGTAAGGATTGTCTTTTTTCTTCCAAGTGATCGGTAGATGCAGACAATAGTATGATAGGAATAGTCCGTAAGTTAGGATCTTTTTGAACTAAATGGGCAAATTCATAGCCATCCATGACGGGCATAATAAGATCGAGTAGAATGAGATCGAAAGAAGGGTCTTTACATAAGATATCGAATCCTTCTTTTCCATTGAAGGCTGTTTGTATTTCATATCCGGCGTGGGTAAGTCGAATGGCTAACATTTTTACAATATCTTCTTCGTCATCAATAACGAGAATTTTCTTTTTCATGAGTACCTTCTGGTTGATGTTTAATAGGTAAAGTGAAAAATAGGGTAGTCCCTTTTCCCGGTATGGATTCTAACCAGATTTTT
>JBAXUO010000267.1:0-1755 GCA_037129625.1 Chlamydiota bacterium | reverse complement strand
TTTCGCTCTCAAGTTCGCTCAAGATTGCGGTTTTCTCCTCTCATTCTTATAACTCGACAAGTTTTTTAGGTGTTAGACCATAGGCAAGGCCGTAGGCGATGATAGATCCGGTGGATGTTCCGGCGAAGAGATCGACATCTTTTAAAAAGTCGAGCTCTTCGTCTAGCATAGCGAGTATTTGGGCGGTGAAGGCTCCGCGGATGCCTCCTCCGTCGAATGTTAGGATATGGAAATCCTCTCGTTTAGAATCTTTCCCATCGGCTTGTAAAAGGCAGGATAATCCAATGAAGAGAGTGAGAAAAAGTTTCTTAAACATGTTAACTCCGGTTAAAAAATGGGCGGAGTATATCTTTTTTTGAATAAATGAAAAACTTATTTTGAAAAACTTTTGGGTCGTAGAAATGTAAAGCTGTTTGACAATTTGGAGTGTATCGGGATCGAACCGATGGCCTCAACAATGCCATTGTTGCGCTCTACCAACTGAGCTAACACCCCATATGAGGAAAAAAGTATTTTCGAAGAAAGGGGATTTTTTTTCGAGTACTTTCGTACTTAAGGTAGAAAAAAGAAAGGTGCGGAGTAATTTTGTATTTAAAATAGGCAATTTTAATAGACCTTTATCTAAATAGTGTTTTTTGATAAAAAAAATTAGCTATATCTAGAATACAGATGCGAGTATTGGAATTTTTTTAATGGATAAGGAATGAAAAAATGGATGTCGTTATTTTTTTTCTCTATCAAAGGCTCATCCCTTGAGCCTAGGAACGGAACATAAAATCTATTTGGATGCCTATTCCTTTTGGCTCACTAATGAAAAAGGACAGCCGGTTGGCTGTCCCTAAAATGAAATCTACTGACTAAAAAGCATAGTCTAATCGTACAGCCATCTTGTGGTCTCGATACTTTTTCCCAAACAGGAAGTTGTAATCGAGCGTCAAATCAAACCCGTTGTAACTAGAGCCCTTCAGTAAAGCACCTACGTGGCCTAAACTTCTCGAAGGCTTTAGACCCTTAACAGTGAAATACTCCACGGTGTCATTTAAAAAATGAGCTGTAGTTTTCTTGCCTTTAAATCTGGCCTCATAGATATAGCTAAGTTTTAGCTCAGGGGTAAATTGGAGCTGTTTACCATGGAAGCCATGAAAAAGGCCTAGTCCGGCTTCACTCTTAAGTAAATCACTATTTTTGGATTTCACATGAAGGTTTAAGGAGTCGGCACATCCTGTCAAACCAAAGTTAAAATGTGTCCCTCGTCGCGCACACATTTTAACTTTGGTTTGACAGGACTTTCGTACTTGCGGTGGAAAAAAGAAAGGTGCGAATAGGTAATTGGAATTGACCTTTATCTTAATAGTGTTTTTTGATAAGAAAAAATTAGCTATATCTAGAATGCAGATAGGATGATTGGAATTTTTTTTAATGGATGCGGAATGAAAAAGTGTTTTTTTGTTTTTTTACTTTTTAACTCTATGCTTTTCTCGATAGAGAAAGAAACTACATGGGTAGATCGTCAACCGGGAAATTATTGGGGTACGGGTAAATGTTGGAGTAATGGGGTTGCTCGTCCTAATGACATGGCTATCTTTAATAATCCTAGCCTATATTGCTCCTTAGACGGGAATATAGGCGTTGCCGAAGCCAAATTTAATTTTGGTGCTTCAACCGAAACGATAAAAATAGGTGGCTCTCCTCCATTCCGATGTCCTCAATATACTATAACCAGCACACCTGGAGCTATAAGAACTGTTGAAATTT
>JBAXUO010000266.1:0-1771 GCA_037129625.1 Chlamydiota bacterium | reverse complement strand
CCAACCCCCTCACAAACCACTTGCCGCTCCTAAAAAATTCACCCCTTCCCCCCTTTCTCAAGAAACCCAAACAAACGAAGATATACAATAAATTAACAAAACCCTTCATCCTCACAAAAATAATCCCCAGCTTTTAATTATATTCATAAAATAATAAAAACATCTTTAACGTAATAAAAATGATAAAGATTAAATAAATAATTTTTCTATTTGATAACTTTGTCAAAAAAAAGGTTGTACTTGCAATTCTGAGAGTTCATAGCTATGATATGGGTATTCAAATAAAAGGCCCTATGTTCCCTCTTTTGCAAAAAGCCCTCCAACATTCCTTCTCCCCCAAAAAACTTTTTTTTGCCTTCCCCTTCTTATTCTTATGCTGCACCCTTATTCTTTTATGCCATAAACTCTTAACCAACACCGAAAACTGGCTCACCTTAAGCTTATCTTTTCTTCCTATCCTTGGAACAGGAAGCCTTTTATTAACTTTAGGCATCTTCCTGATTCGAAGTTACCACCAAGAAAAAACTCAACAAAAAATACTTTTTATTTCCACTCTCCAACAATCCTTTTCTATACTGTTAAAACTCTCCTACTTTTCCCTTCCTCTCGTTCTTATCGTCCTCGCAAAAAAACTCATTGTTTTTATTTGCATGGGGCTCCTCTACTTATGGAAACATTGGGGATTTATGACAGAAGGAACTGAAAATTTTTTATCCGGATTTCTTCCCATTTTCATTTTATGCGGAATTACACTTTTAGGGTTCTTAAGTCTCTTCGCTCTATATTTTGTTACCCCCCACCTCGCCTTTACCCCCAGCAATCCTTTTCGTATTTTGCAAGAGCGCCTAAAAAGTGGAAAGACTCAAGCAAAAAAATTCCTTTTCCTACTTGGTATAGGAGTTCTCCCTTTTCTCATATTAAGCCCTATCCTTTTATGGTCTCTATCTTCTTTCTCCTGGGATCTTTCCGAGAAAACCATCATTTATCCAGTCGGTATTTTCTCTCTTTTCTTAACTCCTTCGATTATCTTTTTCTTTAACTTTTCCTTAGAATCTTATCTTCTTCTACAAGAAGCCCCTATTTTAGAAAAAACAGAATCCTAACTTGCCAAACTATAGAAAAAAACGATATCCTTTCTATTCTTAAAGGAGATCTTATATGCAAAGAACTTTTTCATCAGAACTCGTTTCTCACATCGATAAACCTATATGTGTGAAAGGATGGTTACACACCCTTAGACTATTAGGAAAAATCAATTTCCTTATCCTTCGAGATAAAGAAGGCCTTATACAGATCGTGCTTGAAGAGGGTCCAGAGCTCACAAAAGTAAATTCCCTTCAAGTAGGTTCCATCCTCACCATCCATGGTAAAGTTTCTCAAAGCAACTCTGCATTAGGATATGAAATCATCCATCCAACTATTCAAGTCGATGTCCCTATAATAGAAGTTCCTCCCATCGAATACTACAAACCTGAAATTTCTTCCGACCTAGATTTTATTTTGGACCATCGTCCCATCTCTCTTCGCAATCGAAAAATTCAAGCCGTTTTTAATATTCAAGGAGAAATTGCTCATGCCTATCGCCTCTATATGCACGACCAAATCAAAGCTTGTGAATATTTTGGACCTAATCTTTTAGGTGCCTCCACTGAAGGAGGCAGCGAATTCTTTCATGTCGATTACTTTGGTTACAATGCTACCTTAGCTCAAAGCAGTCAGCTCTATAAACAAATGATGGTAGGAGTCAATGAAAGAGTCTTTGCCATCATGC
>JBAXUO010000265.1:0-1787 GCA_037129625.1 Chlamydiota bacterium | reverse complement strand
TTATGAGCCTGATTTCCAAGAACTGAATGCAAAGTTTCCTAAGCATCCATCTGAATCAAGAAATGACATTCTTGAAGGAAATCTTTTTTGGGAAGGTAACGGGCTGTCGATTCATAGTACCTATAATGACTTTTCCATAGAAAATTTAGATGTAGAAAGTGCTAAAAAGAAAATCATTGCCTATTTAGAAAAGGAAAAAATCGGAGAAAAGACGATCAATTATAAAATTCGAGATTGGCTTTTTTCTAGACAGAGGTATTGGGGAGAGCCTTTTCCGATTCTTCATTTTCCTGATGGAACAAAAAGGGTATTAGATATCGACGAGCTTCCTTTGCTGCCTCCTCAGCTTAATGATTATAAGCCTTCCGGAACAGGGGAGAGTCCTTTAGCCAAAGTTTCTTCTTGGGTTCATGTAAAGGATCCAAAAACAGGAAAAAATGCAATGAGGGAAACCAATACGATGCCTCAGTGGGCAGGTTCTTGTTGGTATTATTTGCGTTTTTGTGATCCGCACAATACGGAAGCCGCTTTTAGTCAGGAAGCTGAAAAGTATTGGATGCCGGTAGATCTTTATGTCGGGGGTGCTGAGCATGCGGTTTTACATTTGTTGTATGCGCGTTTTTGGCATAAAGTATTGTACGATTGTGGATTTGTTCACACGATAGAGCCTTTTAAGACGTATCGGTACCAAGGGATTGTGACGGCCCCTGCTTACAAGCTTGCAGGCAAGGGATATTTGGCTGCTGAGGATGTGATAGAAAAGGATAAAAAATTCTATACGAAGAATTCTTCGGAAGAGGTGGAGTGTTTTTTAGAAAAGATGTCTAAGTCGAAGTTAAATGGAGTGACTCCGGATGATATGATTGAGGAGTTTGGAGCGGATGCTTTACGTCTTTATGAAATGTTTATGGGTCCTTTTGATAGGGAGAAGATTTGGAATACGGATGCGGTCAGCGGTTGTTTTCGGTTTTTACATCGTATATATGACATAGCATTTTCTGACAAAGTTACGTATGAAAATGCCGAAGAGGCTTTCAAGCTGGGATATCGTTTGGTGGATCAAGTGACAAAGGATGTGGATGGGATGCAGTTTAATACGGCTATTCCTCATATGATGGAATTTGTCAATGGGTTCTCGAAGCTTTCTTCTTATCCTAAAGAGGTGATTAAAATGGTTGCCGTTATGTTATCTCCTTTTGCTCCTCATTTAGCTGAAGAGATTTGGGAGCATATGGGGGAGAAGACTTCTATTGCCTATGCACCTTGGCCAAAGGTGGAACCGCGATACTTGATAGAAGAAAGCTGTCTATATATTGTTCAAGTGAACGGGAAGCTGAGGGGCAAATATGAACTTCCGATGAATAGGGGTGAAGAAGAGGTGGTTGCGTTCATTAAAGAGCAGCCTCAAATGGAAAAGTATTTGTCGAAGGGGATTCGGAAAATTATCTTTGTTCCTAATAAACTGGTAAATATTGTAGTTGCAGAGTGAAGACGATTTTGTATGATGCTATTTTGCTTTTTGGATTAGGGATACGTCTTTGCTATGAAAAGATAATAGGGAAGAAGAGAAGTTTTCTTTGGGAGCGGCTGGGTTTTATACCCTATGCTTATCGGATTCCTGAGGGCAAGAGGGTTTATTGGGTTCATGCGGTTTCTGTTGGTGAGACGAAAGGGGCTAGCGCTCTGATTGCAAAGATTCGAAAAGAGGATAAGAAGGCGTTTATTATTCTCTCGTCTATGACAGAGACGGGTCATGAAGAGGCTAAAAAAATACAAAAAGAACAGGA
>JBAXUO010000264.1:0-1797 GCA_037129625.1 Chlamydiota bacterium | reverse complement strand
CGCAGTAACTTGGAGACCAAAAATGATCTCCCCAAAGTTTATCCTTAATATCATTCCAAAATTCTAAACGAAGCAAATAAGAAGATTTGCCTTTTAACTTGCCCACAAGATTGGCTACAGCCAATTTGGGAGGGCAACATACCATTAAATGAACAGGATCGTCCTCTGCTCCAAACTCAATCCATTCTGCCTCCATTTGATTGCATGTTTCCAAAAAAAACATCATGTAGTCTGACAATCATCTTTTTATTAAATACATTTCTTCGATATTTTGTTTCAAATATAAGGTGGACGAAGTTTTTAAAAACACCATTGTCTCTTATAGCCTTGCCTGATTTTCAAAATATATATATAGTGTTCTTCTAAAATTCAAGGTTAAATCATGTTAATGGGAGCAATCACATCAGCTTACCCTAACAAAAAACAGAGGGAAATATTTAATCAATGGATAGGATGTGCCCGATTTATTTGGAATGCAAAAACTGACGAGCAAGAGTACCTATATAAATTTTCTAAAAAATATCTGCCTGACGGCACTTTTATTCCTGTAGATCAAACCTATTCTCAATATAAGAATGAAGACCTTTCCCCTTGGCTTTTTGATTGTCCCAGTCAAATTCTTAGAAATTCCGCAGGGAACTGGTATCAAACTTATCAAAACTTTTTAAAAGGCACCTGTGGCAAACCTAGAAGAAAAATAAGATCAAATGAAGAAGGTGTCCTTTTAACAAAAGAACTTTTTGCATTTGAGAAAGATTCTAATGGTGTAGTGAGACTTTTTATAGGAACGAAGACAAATAACGTAGGAAATCTTTATATTAAAAATATTCCGGCTCGTCTGCCACAATCTCTCAGGCTTAAGAAGAAAAATGGTAAATTTACTATCTCTTATTGCTATGAAGACGGAAAAGTTTTTCCTGAAAAAAATGAGCATCTTAGCTATCTTAAAACTTGTTCTTTGCAAGAACTAGAAAAAATAACTGTAGGTGTAGATAGAGGCGTGGCAATACCTGTCCAGGCAGACGATGTTTCTTATGATTTTACCCCTGAGCAGAAAAAAAAGAAGAAAGCAAAAGAATATCACATAAAAAAATGCCAAAAAGACCTAGCTAGACAAGAGAAAAAATCAAAAAGAAGAGCTAAAAAAAAGTTAAAAATATCTAAAGCTTACGAAAAAATAGCAAATATTAGAAAAGATTTTTCTCACAAGACAAGTAGATCCATAGTTGACAACAAGGAAACTAAAGTCATTGTTTTAGAAGATTTAAAGACGAAACAGATGACAAAAGCACCCCTGCCTAAAAAAGATAAAATAACAAAAAAATGGGCTTCAAATCATAAAAAAAGCAAAGCAGGCCTGAATAAATCCATTCTCGATAAAGGATGGTCCCAGATAGAGGCTTTTATTGATTATAAAGCAACAAGAGCCGGAAAAATAATGCTGAAAATTTCAGCTTATCAAACCTCGATAGAGTGTGCTGATTGTGGTCACACTCATCCCGATAATCGCAAAACACAAAAAGTGTTTATTTGCGAAAATTGTGGTCATCAAGATAATGCAGATAGAAATGCTGCGAGGGTTATTAAGAAAAGAGCAATCAAATTGTTACTATACTCCGGAACGGAGTTGTCTAAAAGAAGTGTTCTTATAGACAGTGGACGTGGAGCTACAAATAAGACACGAGGAGCAAAAGCAAATCGCGCACAAAGCGGGGAAGCGTCAAAAAAGAAAGAATTACGATTGCTTAATGTAATCTAATTTTGGAAGCCGTGCCCCTTTAGGGGCCGGTAGTTCAC
>JBAXUO010000263.1:0-1803 GCA_037129625.1 Chlamydiota bacterium | reverse complement strand
TACAAAAGTCCGGGCAATACCCCCGAAGCTCCGGAAGTGGGAGCTGTTACAATCAAATGCCCGCCTCCATTTTCTTCGGCAGCCGCAATAGCATAGGCGCATAAAGAGATCATATGTTTATTAGAATGAAATAAAGGACTTTTTGGGTTGAATAAAGTGGGTGCTTTTCTATGCAAACCTAAAGGACCGGGCAAAATACCTTCCGTGTTAAGGCCTCTATAAACCGCTTGTTCCATTACAGAAAGGATATTTTCTAATCGGGTTAAAATTTCATCTTTTGTTTTTCCGGAAATCGCCATTTCATTAGCTAGTAAAAGATCAGGCAGAGTAAGAGAGGGATTTTTTCGAAGGATACACTTACAGTCATCCATAGTGCTATAGGGATAAGGGGGACGATTTCTTTCTTTCAAGACTTCCCCTCTTCGTAGAATAAATCCGCCGCCAATCGAATAGAACTCTTCTTCTAGAAGAATTTCATCTTCTCCTAAAAGATGGAAAACTATCGTATTGGAATAAGGAAAAGGATGATTGATTTCCCGAAAATGAATATCTTTTTTACTAAAGCTAATGATGACCTCTCCCAAAGAGAGTTCATAAAATCGATTTTCTTGAGCTAACATAAGTGGTGAGCGAACGCAATTCTCTGGTAGCCATCCCAAAAGGCCGGCTAACACCGCTCCATCCGTTCCATGTCCGCGGCCGGTAGCGCTTAGAGATCCATATAGGAGGATTTCGATTCTTTTTGCTTTTTTTTTGGTCTCGAGGGGTAAAGCTTTCATCAAATCTACAAACTGCAAAGCAGCTTTGATAGGCCCGATCGTGTGGGAGCTAGAAGGTCCGGGGCCTATTTTATAAAGATCAAAAATTGATGTTGTAATGGTTTTTTTCATGCTTATATTTTAACAAAATATCTTTAAATTTTCTATTAAAATATTAACAACTATATATAAATATTATTTTAAAACAACTTTCCTTCTTAATCGATTCCAATTCAAAGAAATAAAACCTAAAACTATAAAAGGCAGACTCAAATACTGACCCATCGTCACATAAGAATTCTGAATCAGAACACTTTGTTCCACCTTTAGAAATTCAATAAAAAATCGCAGGGTAAAGACCAATACTAAAAAAAGCCCGAACAATTTCCCTTCCTTCCAAAGAATTTTATAACTCAGACTCCAAAGGAGTCCAAAAATAACCAAATAGCCCAAAGCCTCATAGATTTGAACGGGATGCCTTGGCAAGGGTAAACTTCCATCGGCGGCGTGACCGAAAATCACAGCCACTCGAGAGTTCGAGAGCGTTCCTAAAATTTCTTGATTAAAGAAATTTCCCACACGTATGCAAACGGCCGCAAAAGAAACGGGAATGACGATAAGATCCATAAACGACAAGAAAGAAATTCTTGGATAAAACTTGGGTAAATAGTTACGAGAAAATAAAAAAACAGCTCCGAGGATGGCAATGGCCGCTCCATGGCTAGCAAGCCCCCCTTCCCACACCTTAAAAATATCAAAAGGGTGGAAAAAAAACCATTTTGGATCCTCATAAAAAAGGATATGGCCGATTCTAGCTCCAATGATCGTAGCTACGATCATGTAGATAAGAAAATGATCTGTAATAAGAAAAGCCTTTTTCTTGACACTAACAACGTTAGATCCAAGAATTTGATCTAACGTAGAGCGAATAGATGCCAAAGAAGAATCCTGACCTCCGATCAAACTGGGCTTTTGAAAGAAAAAACCCAGAACTTCTAAGATTTTTTTCCTAGAGATTTTTTTCATTTTTTCTAAGGTGTTTTTT
>JBAXUO010000262.1:0-1808 GCA_037129625.1 Chlamydiota bacterium | reverse complement strand
ATCAACATATCCAAATGCTCAATAAAACTTTTCTTTTGAGTATTTTTTCCTTGAAACGAATGAATAATATCCTCTGCAAGCCAGGGCTTTCCTAACATTCCCCGAGCAACCATAATCCCGTCACATTCCGTTTCTTGAAAAATCCTTTTAGCAGCATCAGGATCAAAAATATCCCCATTCCCAAACACTAAAATCTTCTTCGCTCGCCGCTTGCACTCTTTGATATACTCCCAATTCGCAACCCCGGAATATCCCTGCTGCCTTGTCCTCCCATGAATCGTAATCAAAGAAGCGCCACTTTCCTCTACATGAGATAACACATCAAAAATAGTGATGTTATCCTGATTCCAACCCAACCGCACCTTAGCGGTAACCGGTATCGAGACCACACTTTTAATAGCCAGCAACATCTCCGCAATTTTCTCGGGATGCATAAGAAGGGCCGACCCACTCCCATCCTTTATCACCTTATCAACGGGACAGCCGCAGTTAAGGTCAATCACATCAAAGCCTAAATCTTCAATAATCTTAGCAGCTTCCGCCGCTACCTTCGGATTACTCCCGCAAATTTGAGCTCCTATCGGGCGCATGGAAGAATGATACTCCAAATACTTCAATGTTGTCGGATCCTTCCGAATTACAGCCTCAATCTTCACCATCTCACAAAACATAAGCCCGGGTTTAAAAAGAGTGGCCATCTGACGAAAAGGATAATCGGAACAGCCCGCCAAAGGAGCGTAAAAAATATTGTTAGGTAAAATGAGATTCTGCAATTGAAAATTTTCTTGATAGCCCATCAAGAAACCATTCTTACAATGATCTGTTCTAATATATTAAGGAAAATAAAAGCCACAATCGTACTGACATCCAGCCCTCCGATCGGAGGAATGATCTTTCGAAAAATTTTCAAATACGGCTCGGTATAAAAAAACACAAAATGAGAAAATTTATATTGACGAAGTCTCGGCACCCAAGACATCAAAATACGTAATAATAGCAAAGTGATGTATGAAACAAACAAAACATGAATTATGTAAGAAATCATACTCCCTCAATAAGTAGTAGCCTCAAATAATACGCTTCTTTACTTTTTTTGTCTTCTCCCTAAATTCCTTTACCGTCTATGATCGATCCCCTCGTAGGAGAAAGACATGAGATGGCTAGCCCTAGATATTGAAGAAGATTCTGTACAAATAGCCATTTTGGAAGGAAAACCTACCTCTTTTACTATCAAAAAACTTTTTTCTTTAAAAACCTCTCTCTTTACAGAAGAATTTGTAAAACAGCTTTACAAACAAGAGAAACCCACATCTATTACCAGTGCCATCAACCCTTCCTCCCTACTCGTAAAAAGCCTCTCCCTAGAATACACAAAAAAAAGAGGGTTACAAAAAATCCTCCCATTCCAAATCGAGACCTCTTTGACCCTCCCTCTAGAAGAATGCCTCTATAAAGTTTTTTTGAAAAAACCATCTAAAGAAAAAACGGAGATTTCCCTTTTAGTCATAAAAAAAGAGAACTTAATTTCTCATCTGAAAGAAATGGAAAACTTACACCTGGATCCCGATATCGTATCTTCTCACCCCTCTGCGCTTGGAAGATTTGCCAAAACTTTTATTAAAGAAAATAAACCCATTTTTATCGTTCACTTAGGATGGAAAAAAAGTCTCTGCGCTTTAATTGATAATGGGATCCCGATTCATTTTCATACATGGAAAGGGGGAATATACTATCTATTAGAAGCGCTTCACCTAGATAAACCTCATGTCGATATCAAAGACCTTTCTACATTCGCCTCTCAAGTCGAC
>JBAXUO010000261.1:0-1812 GCA_037129625.1 Chlamydiota bacterium | reverse complement strand
TAAAAAACTTCTTCTTGAAGGAGCCGGAGTTGAAGGCAAGCTTGATGAAGAAAAGATCATGATTCTCAATCATAAAGAAGCTATTCGGTATTTAGTGGATACCGCTCCTAGATTGGAAATTAACGTACAAACTATTTGTACTCTGCATTATCTTCTTTCTGATGGTTTGGTAGAGGCTCGTTATGCTGGAAAAGTTCGAGACCAGGGCGTTCGTATAGGTGGCTCGACATACATTCCTTTTGAGCATGCAGAGCAATTACAAATTCGACTTAGTCGCATTTGTGAAAAAGCTGCATTAATCGAAGATCCGTATGAACAAAGTTTATTTTTATTGGTGCATATTACCTATTTGCAATCTTTTTTAGATGTCAACAAACGCACGGCTCGGCTTAGCGCTAATATTCCCTTAATCAAAAGCAACCTTGTTCCTTTGTCCTTCAATGACGTAGAAAGAGAGGATTATACTTCGGCTGTAATTGCAATTTATGAGCTTCTGGACATTCGTCCGATTCTCGATATATATATTTTTTCCTACATGAGGACTTGTGCGATCTATGATTCTACGATTAAATCTATAGGCTTTGACAAGGTAAGAGTACATTATCGGAATGAACGGCGTGAAATTGTCCGCGAAATTATATTTAATGGTCTAGTTGGTAAAGCGATCGATAAATATGTTTCTTCTCAAACTTTAAAACTGGTTAGAAAAGAAGATCAGGATGCTTTTTTGGAAGATGTTATGGAGGATCTTAAAGAAATCGACCAAAGCTACATTGCTGGCCTAGGGATTACTCCGGATCAGTTAAGGCAGTGGATGGATGAGCGAAATTCTTAAATTGACGCACGGGAATTCTCATCCCCTTTAGGGGATTAGGTAGTCACAGCTAGAAATGAATTGGGGCAAGCAGGCCTTGAACCTAGGACCGACGGATTATGAGGGAGAGGGACTTCAAGTCTATTCAATCCAACTGACAGCGTGGAAACCCGTCCATTTATGGGAGGGAGGAAACGCTGCTTCTTTTTTTTGTTTTTTCTTACAAAGTGCTTTGTACTGTTTCCTTCTCCATAAGCGATTGTTTTTTGAGATATTGTCTTTGGTAGCATGTTTCTATGAACCCATCGAGATCTTCGATTAAATCTTTTTTAGAAACGAATTCTTTCATGGCGCTGAAATAAAGATCTGCTTTTTCAATTTGGCCGATTTTTGCAAAGTAGATGATTACAAAACGGGAAAAATTTTCAAAATCCTCGATATAAAAGGAAGCTTTTTCCGGATATAGTTCTTGGAGTGTAAATTTACCCTGAAAGAGTTTTTCAATTTTGTCATATTCTCCACGACGAAGTAAATAGTCTGCATATTTGAGTTTCCAAAGAATATTGTCAGGGAATTTTTTAAAGCAAATAGAAAGCAGTTCTAGGGATTCTTTGGTTTTGCTATTACAAATATAGTTGTCGTCGATCAAATGGTAAAATATAGGGATATGAGGATATTTTTCTTTCAATTTAAATAAGATAGGCAAAACAACATCACTATTTTCACCTGGAGCATTTTCGTCCAGGACTTGAAGAATCATTTCAGAGTCTTCTTGTCCAAGGTCATCGATAGAATCCGAGGTGGGTTCAAAGCTGATGGGAGGAATATAAGGGAGGAATAATTTTGGATCGGATCGTTTGGTTTCGCAACATTTTTTAAATTTTTTGTTGCTTCCACAAGGACAGGGATCGTTGCGTCCTATGCCAGAGAAATTCCTAGGTGGAATCTTTATATCATCATCATCAGCATCATCTTCATAAGGAGCTTTTACTTCATTT
>JBAXUO010000260.1:0-1812 GCA_037129625.1 Chlamydiota bacterium | reverse complement strand
ACGATTCATCAGCGAAACTAAAGATTTCGCTGTTTTCTCGTGAGGAATTTATAAAGTCTCAATAGTGATGTTTGTTTTTTTCCCAGACTTCAAACTTTGAATAATTGTGGGGGGACACTTCAGCTTCTGCAGCAAGCTTTCTAACGGAGAGATGATCTTCTTCCATGGCAGCAAGCAGTAATTCAGATATCAAGAGTTCTCTATATTCTTTGTCGAGAAGTTTTTTTTGTTTTTTATTTTCTATGAATTCTTCATAGGTGGACTTAGTTTTCTTCTTCATATTTTTATGCCATACGCTCTCTTTTATCTATACTTTAATAACACCATTATAATGACACGACATCAAACATTAAATCACACAATTTTTTACTCATTGAGCTTTTAAGAGGTTCTTTGGATGTTGAAAAATATTCAGGAGAGAGTTTAAAGTTACGCAAGAAATCTATTGGCAATTATATCGAGTTGTGGTATTTTGATATAAAAAAGGCTTTACTTTGATCATATCATTTGCAGATCAAGAAACAACGGATATCTTCAACGGCGTTAATTCAAAGTCGGCCAGAAAAAAACTTCACCCAATTTTATGGGAAAAAGCTCAGACAAAGCTTGATATGCTCAAGACAGCCTATCGATTAGATGATTTAAAAATACCTCCAAATAATAAGCTAGAAAAGCTTCAGAGGGATCTTGCTGGAAAACATAGCATTAGAATTAATGATCAGTACAGGATCATTTTTAAATGGGATCCAGATAGGCGTGGAGTTTCAGAAGTAAAAATAACAGATTACCATTAGGGAAAACCATGTTACCAAAACATAGAAAGCCAACTTTACCGGGAAAAATTTTACTCGAAGAGTTTTTGATTCCACTCGGGATAACCCAAACAGAATTTGCTCTTCATCTAGGTGGCTCATGGACGCAGCCAAAATTAAGCGCTATTATTTGTGGTAAGCGCTCAATCACAGAAGAAATTGCTCTAGATTTTGCGGATGCCCTTGGAACCTCTCCTGAATTCTGGATTGGTCTTCAAATGGATATCCATTTATTTGAAGCTAAGAAAAAACACCAAAAGATTTCACCTCTTAAACTCCCAAAAATAAGAAGAAAAGCCAAACAAAATCTTAAAGTGGTGAGTCCTTAAAAACTATTAAGCAAAAGAAAAAAGAGTCATCCTGGACTGTGTCGGGATATTTAGGGCTAGTACATAAAGGAAAAGTTCTGACAAAAAACCATAAAAATACAAGATTCTAAATATCAGACAAAAATACCTTGGCCTCCAAAAAGCCAAGGTTTTTTATTATTTTTCAGATTTAGTTAATCCTCTAAATCCAAAAAAGATCAAGGGAAGCGCTAAAAGAACATATACAAACCAAAATCGTGAATCCCAACGCAAAAGAAGCTCTCCATGCCTTGAAAATAAAAGAATAAAAAATCCCACTAAAACAAGATTGATCCCTAAGGAAAATAACATCGTAGATAAAAATGCCCCTTTTTCCTCTGGAGCTTCTAAAACTTCTTCTTTTTGCATCGGTTCCTGCTTCATAAATATTTCTTCTGACTCCTCTCTTGTAGATCGATAGGGTGGGGGGTATAAAGAACTTTCTGTTTTTTGGGAAGAAAAAGGGCTCCCAACGGGAAGATCTTCTTTTTTCTTTTCAACTACCTCATTTCCACAATAAGGACACACAATCACATCTAAATCTAATTGTCCATCACAATACTGACAGAGTTTTAAACGTTTCTTTTGCCCCATGAATATACTCCCGCGGTCCCACGCCTAACTGTTTATCTATTTCAGTATATTAATACTTA
>JBAXUO010000026.1:0-12315 GCA_037129625.1 Chlamydiota bacterium | reverse complement strand
CTTACCTTCTATATGGCAAAATCTACAAAGAATCTTTGGTTATTGGTAACAACATTTCCTTTGGTCGTGTGATGCGAAAGGGGTTTGAATTATGTAAAAACCTAGATGAACTTCCCTTGTTTTTTCAAAACAACTTGCGTCTTCCCAATCGGGAGTTAGAGCCTTTGAGCTATTTTGTCTACCAGTTTCTCCAAAACGATCCGGCTCAACGAATTCAGGATGACGATATGTTGTCTCATTTTCAAGAATTCTTGGCTTTGCATCAAGAGATCTTTCCAGAAAAGTAATGTTTTTTTTGTGAAATAAAGGAACCTTGTAATTATGGTTTTTAAATCTCATAAAAGAGAAGAAGACCGATAAAAAAAGGGTACGTCTGGAAATTTCTCGTTTCTTGGCCTGTGGGCAAGTTTTCAAGGCAATACTTGAGTGATTGGGGAAGAAGTGGATGTGAGGTTTGTCATTAGACTTCTTGCATAACCGTTCATCAGAGCAAGCCTATCATTTCTCATTGGATAAAAAATGGTTATTTAACCAATTGACTGTTAATATGATAGGCTACTTTTTTTATTTTGGTTTAATTTTCGAGCATTAAAATCTATTTTTGGTTTAATTTATGAGCATAAAAAGATTAATCGACGATCACTTAATAACTTGGAAAAATTCACTCAAATCTTGAGCAAAAAGATGAGCGGGAGTCTCACCATTCATAGGCTTGCCATTGAGAGGAGATTCTTGAAAATGTTTTCTATACTCTTCGTGCATCCAGCGCTCCCACGTCCATGTACGCTCTATTACGGGGTCTTGGAGAGCGCTCCTATCGAGTGGATTGATAAGAATTTCTTTCCTCAGGATCATATTTATGTTCTACAACCGTCTGCAACACATCAGTCCCCCCAGCGAAAGAGACGCTGGGATAGAGTGTCGTTACATGCAGGCTGTCGATCTAGGATGTCGATCAGGCGTTCAATACTATCTCCATATTTGTGAGTCTGCACTGTAAGTGTCGTAGTTATACAAGTAGAAGAGGATATTCATATCTCCTAATATTTGCTGGTTTCAAGGTTTGATTGCACCGGTTAATGTATTAAAACAACTTAATACAAAAGTAAGTCAATTTTTTTAGAGAAAATTTTACTTAAGATCTCAAAAGAATACAATAAAATTGAACTCATTCCTAAAAAATCGATCAATTGTTTTCGAAATGGCCTAGAATGATTTCCCGGCAAAGCCTCTAGTTCAGAAGGTCTGAATTCACTGTTTTCTCCAGAATTCAAGAAATTTTCTGGAATTCTGGAGAAAATCCATTGTTTTTTACCTAAAATAGTAGAAAAAATCTGGAATTCTGGAAATATATAGAAAAGAGGTTAGCATGAGAGATGTTCTGAAGTCGATAGAAACTCCCTACATTGATGCACAGGCTCTTTTAGGCCTTTTGAAGGATTACCGAGCTCCTAGGGAAAAGATTTCCTATATGGTGAAAAGTGGGGAGCTAATACGGTTGAAGAATGGGTTTTATTTGATAGCGGATAAGATTAAGCGTGGAGGAGAAACTGTTATTCCTTATGAGCAAATCGCCAATATGTTGTATGGGCCTTCTTATGTTAGCTTGGAATGGGCTCTTTCTTTTTATGGGATGATTCCCGAGAGGGTCTATAGGATTACTAGTATGACTCTAGGAAGAGAAAAGAAGTATGAAACTTCGGTTGGAAATTTTGTATATTATCCGTTATCTGAGGATTGTTATTCGATAGGAGTTACTCAAAAACAATCGACAGATTTTGTTGGGGGATTTTTAATAGCAAGTCCGGAAAAAGCTTTAGTAGATTTAGTATTTAAAACATGTAGAGGTCTAGATAAGGAGGGGCTGAAAATCGAATTGTTGGAATCCAAAAGACTGGATTTAGAATCCCTTCAAAAACTGGATAAGGCTCTTTTGGTAAAAATAGCAAAATCTTATCGATTAAAAATAGTTCAGTATTTAGTAGATTTAGTAGGCGTGTTATGAATTTTGATGACAGTATCACAAAAATGCTAAAAGGATACTCGGATCGAGTGCCGCAAGTAGATAAGCTTTGTGAAATTTTGCAACAGACAGCTCTTTTGGGATTGTCAAGACATCAGTTTTTTGAGTACGCAGCTTTTTATGGGGAGACAGCTCTTCGTATTTTATACGGATTAGATCGTTATAGTGAAGATATGGATTTTTCTTTATTAAAGCCAAATAAAGAATTTGATTTTTCTCCTTTTTTAGAGGGCATGCATCAAGAATTAAAGGGTATGGGCTTTGAGATGGATTTGGAAATTCGAAAAAAACCTATCGATACTGGGATTTTATCGGCCTTTTTAAAAGCCAATACTCTTACTTTATTGTTGTCCATTCGAGGAAAAACAAAAGGGATTCATCCGGAACAGAAACTACAAATCAAACTAGAAATTGATACAGATCCCCCACTTTCTCATTTGCCATTAGAAACAAAGTTAGTAAAAAATCCTATTCCCTTTTATGTGATTACCTATTCCCTGCCAGATCTTTTTGCAGGGAAACTGCATGCTGTTCTTTGCCGAAACTGGCAAAAAAGAGTTAAGGGTAGGGATTGGTATGACATGATTTGGTATATCCAAAAAGAAGTTCCTGTGAACCTCGCTCATTTGCGAGCTAGAATGCTTCAAACCCATCACCTAAAACCCGAAGAAAGGTTTGGAAAAAAAGAACTTTTAGATAAGTTACATTCGAAAATTGACGCTTTGGATTGGAATATGGCTAAATTAGATGTTATTCCTTTTATTGCAGATGAACATAAGCTTGATATTTGGTCTAAACAATTTTTTCATGATATTGTAGGCCATTTGTTATTCGTGGAGGAGTGAAGACTCCGATGAGCTAAAGACTCATTGGCTTCCATAGTGGAAGCAACTTTACCAAAACATAAATCTATTTAACACGGACAGAAATTTCAACTCAGATGCTTAAAAAATCGACTAGATCTTTAGTTAGCCTTAAGGATGTGATTTCTAATCGCATCATTCATTTTTAGAGCGCTTGGACTTTTTCTGTCTGACAGAATGGAAATAATAACCCCGTGCTGTGGAAATATCGAAAGATAAGCGGAAGCTGAAGTGATACCTCCTGAATGATGTAGTTCTTCCTCTGAATAAAATTCTCCCCCATATTTTTTTATAAGCTCCAAGAAATTAGGGTCTTTTTTGCACTCCAAGGTAATCCATTCACCAAACCTGCATAAATCTTGTGCTGTAGTCCAGTATCCTCCAGCGGGGGATCCACAGATATGTTCTGCTATGGGGTCTAGTAAATTTACACGGGCTCCTTTTGGCTTTTGAGAAGAAAAGCAGCTTATGTGAGCGGGTTTGATGATATAAGATTGTAATAAATCGTCAAAAGAAATGCCTGTACGATGTTGTAGAGAAAGCCCGACGAGAAGCAACCCTAAATTACTATAGTGTTCTTCTTCAAGAGGAAAAAGATCTTCTTCAGCAAAAGGTAAAAAATCCTCCGGAGTTTTCATTTGTGGGGGTGGGGTTCCTGAAAGGACAGCTTGAGTGAGGGCTGCGGTCAGTTTATGTTGAAATTCACCAAGTCCACCATGATGTAACATCACCTGTAATAAAGTAGGTTTTTTTTCGCTAAGGTGTTTTTGCACTTTTGGAGGCAAACGAGCTAAAACAGATGGGGCCAATTGGATAGGTTTATTCAGCATCTCTTCAGTTATTTTCCCCTCTCGAATTAGACATATAGCAAGCATACCCGTAAAGACTTTACCTATCGAGTGCATAGCAAAAGGCGTTGCCGGATTTATTCCTTCGGAAGCAATTGTATAGGTCCCTTTGGCATCTTGCAAAGTGATGACTCCGGAGAAACCCACAACCGGATCATGAACATATAAATCAAGCGCTCTTAGAGTGTTTTCCGTAAAAGTAAAATTATTAGGATGTTCATTTTTATGAGTGGGCAAGTCAAGCTTTTCGCCACTGATAATTTGAGCTAAGTCATCCTCACAAACGTGATCTAAAAGAGGCAGAAATAATTCTATATTTTTTGTAGCAAAAGCAATATCGAAACATCGCTCAAAATCTAGGATAGAAGTATCTTCATAAGTATGATAATGCAAGAAGTCTTTTAATATTGTTGGGTCAGTAGTTTTTTTGAAAATCTGTTCGGCAACGTGACGTAGATAGGTCTTATCGATTGCCATCCATGTATTAGGAACCTCTTTTGAAGGCGTAGAAACAACGCTTCTTGTTGCAGTTGTTTTGGAAATACGCCGAACTATGGAATTTATACCGACCTCTTCTTTTGGAAGTAGGGTAACACGGGTAGATCCCAAACTTGGGGTAGATAGTGTGGAGGAGGAACTGAGAGCTCCTGGATATAGAGTTTGTAGGATATCCAAAACCTTCGATAGGTCACCTTCACCAGATAGAATAGCATAATGTCTTCCGCCAAATGACAAAGAGTGGGGAGCCGTAGACCCCTTTGGCATTTCTACAAGTTCTGCGGCATAAACTCCTTTAGAGTCTTTCACAGTTAGGGTAAAACTAGTTTCCATATCTTGTCTTCTTGCTACAAGGTTTTTTTACTCAGGTTCTTTGAGTTTCTTAACCTTTTCTTCTAGCGCTTCGATTCTTTTGGCATATTCTTCAAGCCTTCGAACGTGCACTTTTTGACGGTTGTATTCTGCAAACGGCATAGCCGGACTTCCTCGATATTTTCCACTGGGTAAAATCTTGCTAATACCGCTACGGGTTGCAATTTCCGTGTGATCGGCGATCTCGACATGACCAACAATCCCAACTTGGCCACCCATCATGACATATTTTCCGGTTTTTGAAGAGCCGGCTATCCCGGTTTGGGCTGCAATGGCGTTACTTTCCCCAATTTCCACATTATGAGCAATCTGTACGAGATTGTCGATTTTGGTATTTTTTTTGATTGTCGTGGCTCGAAAACGGGCTCGATCGATGGTGGTATTGGCACCAATTTCCACATCATCTTCTATGATGACATTTCCGATTTGATCGAGTTTTATAAATTGTCCTTTCGTATTTATCGTGAATCCAAAGCCACAGGAACCGATGATAGCGCCGGGTTGTAAAACGACGGAATCTTTGATGATAGTTCTTTCTCGGATGACAACAGAGGGATGAATCGTACAATGATGTCCGATAGAGGAAAAAGGACCAATATAGACATGGGATCCAATAAAAGAATGATCTCCAATGATGACGCCTTTATCGATGACAGCATAAGGTCCAATGGTACATTCCTTGCCGATTTTTGCGGAGGGGTGGAGGATAGCTGATGGATGAATGCCGGAAAAACCGGAGAGAATTTTTTCAAAATCGGAGAATATTTCGACAAGTTTTTGAAAAGAGCGGGAAGGATCTTCGCTAATTAGGTAGTTTTTACTAGGATTTAGGTCTTGTTTAGGGTCGAGGCAGATGACTCCGGCTTTAGATCGTTTCATGGCTTCTACGTAGTGGATATTCGCTAAAAAAGAGGCTTCTTGTGGATTGGCGTCGTCTAAGGTGTTGACGCCGGAGATAAGATATTGGGGATCTCCCATTAGTTGGGTTGATGTTAGGTTGGCAAGTTCGCTTAAGGTATAGTGCTTTTTCATATTTTTAATGGGGATCTATTTGATTTTATAAAAAAAATGCGGGCTTAATGCCTTTACAAGGCTTCCACCCGCAACAAACCCCTTCATTTCTGGAGGGGTCTTCTAGAGTTTATTTTTTCGCAGAGGGAGCCACTTTCTTTTCAGGGGCTGCTTTTGCGACTTCTTTGGTTGCTGGAGCTACAGCATCATTGGCAGCAGCTGGTTTGGATGCTTTTTCTTTATCGAAATTTTTATCCATATCAGTGACTACATCTTTAGTGATGTCCATGGTAGGTTTGTAGAAAAAGCAAGCTTCTTTATTTATGACCATATCCAATTTTTTTTGTGCGGCAACTTTTTCAGAAGATTCTGCAATGCGGCCGAACATTTTTTGGATGAGACCGTAGTTGGCTTGATTGAGAATTTGATAGAGTTGGGATTGATATTTTCCTAAATCATCGCCGAGTGTTCTTTGTTTTACCTTGAGTTCTTCGGTCGCAGCAGGGGAGAGACCGTCAAGATAATTTTGATCTTCCAGTTTGGCTGAAAGAGATTTTAGTTCTTTTTCTGTTTCTTCAATGAGAGAGGACCATTGCTTTTTGATTTTTTCGAGTTGCTCTTGTTCTTGCTTCCCGTACTTGGATTCCATAATACATGAGGCAAAATTGACAATACCGCTGCTTTCTGCAAAACAAGTTCCACAGAAGGCTACAGCTAGAAAAGTTTGTAATATATATTTTTTCATGTTAGCTCCTTAAAATATTGGTTAATTTTAAAATTGTCCTCCCATGGAGAAGAAGAACTTTTGCACATCGGCTTTGTTGTGAGGGTTAACTGGAAAGCCCATGCCAAAAATAAAAGGGACTCGGCTCATAAGTTCTAGTCTTAGTCCAAAACCCCAGCTAGCGCAAAAACGATGAACGCGAAACTCTTTTAAAGATACCGATCCACCATCAGCAAAAATGAATGCATCAGCCACTTTCAAAAGTTGCTGAGAGTATTCAACGGAAATTAAAACGGAAGATATACCACCCGTTGGGTCCTTCTTTTTCTGAAAATGAGGTCCTAAAATAAAAGGCTTGAATCCACGAACCGAGGTTTCTCCTCCCAAAAAGAATCGTTCACTTAATGGGACTTTTCTAGGGTCGGTGGATCCTACCGGTAGAATGAATTGAAAATCAGCTCGGTATTTCATGGTTCCTTTTTTCCAAAGAGCTTGGTAGACCGTATTTATAAAGTTAAACTTAAAAAAGTTGGAAGTTCCACCCACTCCCGCATATTCTACATCAAAAAGGGAACGAGCACCTCGATGAGCTTTATAAGCATTGTCGGTGTCATCATAAGAAGAGTTCACGCTAACAGCAGAAATAAGATTGCTTCCTTCCGCTTCATCGATCGCATCTTTTCCCGCTTTTTTGTTCACATAAACATGGGCATTTCTGAGACGGTATTTTGTTCCCAAACTCCAGTAGGCAGAAAGAGGATAAGAGGCGAAAATGGAAAAACCCTGAGTTTTGATATGATAATCTTTTGATTGCAAATGGCTTGTGGTTACGCTTCCTTCAAAGCCTACTCTCCATGGGGTATCACGGAAGTAAGGATCTATCCAGGTAAAGACACCATTTTTTTGCTTCGCTCCAAACATCCCTTGCATGTGAACATACTCTCCACCCCCTCGCAAAGCGGACATGTTTTCTGAGAAAAAGTGACCAAAGCCTTTATAATTGAAATTCTTCTCCGTAAGATCTAAAGAAGTAAAGACATTGTCTAAAGAACTTAATCCTAAGGAAAGAGAGACCGTTCCTGTTGATTGTTCTTCTACTTCAATATGTACATCTCGGAAATTTTCTCCAAGACCGGAATCTTCCGAAGCGCGAACTGCATAAACGTTCACATTTTTAAAAAATCCCATGTTTTCCAAACGCTCTTGTGTCGCTTTGATTTTTCTTTGGTCAAATGTTTCTCCGGGAACTAGTAGGGCTTCTCGTAAAATAACCCGATTTTCCGTATGAGAATTTCCGGTAATGCGAATGAGTCCAATTTTAAAACATTGACCTTCTTCAATATGAAAATCCACGTTATATATAGGTTCTTTTTCTAATAAAAAAGTGTCAAAGTTGATTTGTGCTTCAATATATCCTTTTTGACCATAAGCATCTTTGATTGCTTGAGCTGTTTCTCTAAGTTTATCCGGAGAAAAAGTGTCTTTTGGATGAATGAGAAACAGATTTTGGACTTCTGTATTGTTAAGCAAGGTGTTACCTTCAAATGAAACTTTGCCATAATGAAAAATAAGACCTTTGCTTACGATAATATTGAGAATAATTTTACTGGTTTTTGGATCTGTTGTAATCTTGACTTGTACTTTTGCGTCGGCATACCCTTTATTTTGGAAAAAATTTAAGATCGTCATCTGATCTTGTTCCATTGCATCTTCACGATAAATACCTTGTCCGGTCATCCAAGATAAAAACAGATTGTATTTTTTCGTATAGATCATTTCTAAGAGGCCGGACTCTTCTTCTTTTGTCAGGCCTTCAAACCGGATGTTTTGAATGTTTCCCGATTTTCCTTCTTTTACTGAGATATCAATGTCGATTTCATTTTTTTTAGGATCAGGCTTAGAGGTGGTGTAATTGATTTCGATCTCAAAGAAACCTTTTTTTATGTAGAAGTCCTTTACCTTATTTAAGGCTTTATGGAAGTCGGGTCGATGAAAAAATCCACCAGGTTTAATGCCCAGTTCTTTTTGTAGAGTTTTGGTGCCGCTTTGCTTATTGCCGTTCCAGGAGATATTTCGAATGATGGATTTGGGGACGATTTTGATGCTGATAAAAAGTTTGTCTTTTTGTAAGTCTAAGGAAGGCAATACTTGATCAAATTCCTCTGAAAGTATTTTAAGATCCCCGTCAAAGGCAATTTGGGAAAAAAGGCTCCCTGCTTTTGTTTTCATTTTAGCTAGGATAGGTTTGGAGTCTATTGAAGAACGAGCGTCGAGTTGTTCGATGAGAACATCAATTTTTTCGATTTGCTTATTTTCGAAAGATTCTTGTTCTATAGCAAAAAGAGAGGATAGCGAGAACGACAAAAAACAGAGAAGAAATTTGGAAAATTTACACATAATATTTTTTCACTTTTAAAAACATAGTAATGTTTATGAGTTTAGCGACCCAATGATATGATTGCAAGAAACATCAATGAAAAATTTGTCTTCCTAAGAAAGCTCTTGTTAGTGTGCTTTCATCAATATATTCCAAGCTGCTTCCTACCGGCAATCCAAAAGCAAGTCTAGAGACAGGAAGTCCTAATGAGGAGAGCTCATCTTTTAGAAACAGAGCCGTGGCATCACCCTCTAAAGTGGAATCTAAAGCAATGATGATTTCTTTGACTTGATGTTTTTTTATTCGTTCTTTTAAACGGTCGATGTGAAGATGTTCATGTCCATAGCCATCTAATGGGGATAATAAGTTATCGATGACATGATAGAGTCCTTGATAAGATTTTGTTTCTTCCATTGAAAAAACATCTTTGGGGGATGAAACAATACAAAGAAAATCGGATTTTCTGTGGGTAGATTGGCAAAAAGGGCATGGGGGTAGACCCATCAAAGCTCCACATTCCGGGCAATGACGGATATCTTCTTTTATTGTACTAAGGATATGGCTAAGTTCGGTAAGTTGTTCTTTTTTCCATTTTAAGAGTTGAAATGCGAAACGCTCGGCTGTTTTATTGCCGACGCCGGGGAGCTTTTTTAAATAGCTGATGAGATGTATAAGGCTTTTTGGATACTTTTCAAACATAACATTCCTGAAGTAAGATTAAGGTAGCAAAATGGTATTTTAAACAAAAGATAGAAAAAATTTATTTGCACAAATTTTTTTTTGATAATGATATGGGATTCATTCATTTGTAATCTAGAATGCTGTCTATTATATAGTCAATAATAAGTTAAAATTCTTAATATTGAATAAGTTTAGATTGATCTGCTAGATTGTATCGATGATTTTTTCCTTTTATTTAACAGGTGTTTTCGATAAACTTAACGTATAAGTTATTTTTGAGTTTATTGAATGAAAAAAGCAAAGATTATTGGAACCGGATCCTATGTGCCGGAAAAGATTTTGACGAACCGAGATCTGGAAAAGATGGTGGAAACTTCCGATGACTGGATTGTTTCTAGAACCGGTATCCGGGAGCGGCGCATTGCGAAAGAGGATGAATATACCTCAGATATGGGTTATATGGCAGCTAAGCTGGCTATTGAAGATGCGAAGCTCTCTTGTCAAGAAATTGATTGTATATTAGTCGCTACTCTAACACCTGATTATGTATTTCCTAGTACGGCTTGTTTAATTCAAAAAAAATTAGGAATTGAAAATGTACCGGCTGTGGATTTACAGGCGGCTTGTTCGGGGTATGTTTATGCACTTGCGATGGCGAAAGCATTTGTAGAACAGGGGATGTATAAAAAGGTTCTTATCATCGCAGCGGAAAAGCTCTCTTCTATAGTGAATTATAATGACAGAGGGACTTGCGTTCTTTTTGGAGATGGAGCGGCCGCCTGTGTGGTTGGCTTTGCTTCAAAGGGGTATACGATTCAAGGGGTTTCTTTAGGTGCGGATGGAGGTCAATCGGATTTGCTTATTTTACCGGCGGGAGGATCCAGGCATCCTGCGTCGCATGAAACGGTGGATAAGAAAATGCATTATCTTTGCATGGAAGGAAATGAGGTTTTTAAACATGCGGTTCGACGAATGGAGAGCGCTTCTAAAGAGTGTTTAGAGTTGGTAGGTTTGCAAGAGACGGATATTTCCTGGTTGATTCCTCATCAAGCGAATGAAAGGATTATTGATGCAATAGCTAAAAGATTTAAACATTTACCTCAAGAACGTGTGTATAAAAAAATTGTTCAGTATTATGGAAATACGTCAGCTTCTTCTGTTGGAATAGCGCTGGATCATCTTCGGAAAGAAGGTAAGATTCAAAACCAGGAGAATGTTTTACTCACAGTGTTTGGAGCCGGATTGACTCGGGGTGCTGCTATTTTGAAATGTGAAGAGGGTTAAATGAAAAAAGTTGCTTTTCTTTTTCCGGGCCAAGGGGCTCAATATGTGGGTATGGGGAAGGATTTTTTTGATTCTTTTGCGATTGTAAAACGAACTTTTGAAGAAGCAGAAGATTTCTTGTCCTATAAGCTTTCCGATATTGGGTTTCAAGGTCCTGTCTCAACGTTGACGATGACAAAATATGCTCAAGTGGCGATTTATGTGAAGAGTGTTTCTTTATTACGTCTTTTGGAAGAGCAATTTCCGGATCTTCAACCTGAGGTTTGTGCTGGCCTCAGTTTAGGGGAGTATACTGCTTTATTTGCATCTAAGAGATATTCATTTTTAGATGGACTTTTTTTGGTTCAGAAACGGGCGGAGGCGATGAATGAGGCGTGTGAGAGAACTACGGGAACGATGGCAGCTGTTTTGGGTTTGGAAAACGAGATTGTAGAGCAGGTAATTGCTTCATTGCAGCCCACAGTTCCTGTATGGGCTGCGAATTTTAATTGTCCGCATCAAGTGGTGATATCCGGGACTAAAGAGGGGATTGAAAGGGGAATATTAGCCTTAAAGGAAAAGGGGGCTAAAAAAGTAATTCCTTTGCAAGTTCATGGAGCTTTTCATAGTGGGCTTATGCAAAGTGCGAAAGAGAAATTGGTTTCTTTGATTCAATCTTGTCCTTTAGTTGTCGGGGATATTGATCTTGTGATGAATTTTCCTGGAGATTATATTTCTTCTTTAGAAGATATGAAAAGTGCTTTGGCGGAGCAGGTAACGGGATCTATTCGGTGGGAGCAGAGTATTCGTTCTATGGAAAGGAAGGGGATTGAAGGGTATATAGAGATTGGGTGTGGAAAGGTGTTATCGGGATTTAACAGGAAGATTGGAGTTAAGGGAAAGACCCTTTCTATAGAAAAAGTAGAGGATTTGGAGCAATTGGAGAAGGAGTGTCAATCATGTTGTTAAAGGGGAAAAAGGCCCTTGTGACTGGGGGTACTTCCGGTATCGGGAGAGCGATTGCTTTGGCTTTTGTGGAGAATGGGGCGGATGTGATAATTTTTGGGACAAATCCGCAGGGGGCTAAAGAGTCTATAGAGGCTATGGAGAGAGTTCGATGTGAGTCTGGGCAGAAGATTGGGTATGATTTAGTAGATGTTTCTGATTTTTCTTTAGTAGAAAAAGCGATAGGGAAGGTGTTACTATCTTTTGGAAATGTAGATATTCTTGTGAACGGGGCCGGAATTACGAAAGATCAATTTTTACTAAAAATGAGTGAAGAAGATTGGGACAGTGTTTTACGAATAAATTTAAAATCGGTTTTCAACACTTGTCATGCTTTAGTGCGATCGATGATGAAGGCTCGTAGTGGAAAAATTATTAATATATCATCTATTATTGGATTGACAGGAAATGCTATGCAAGGCAATTATGCAGCTTCGAAGGCAGGTATGATTGGCCTCACGAAATCTCTAGCGCAGGAGTTAGGGCGAAGAAATATTTGTGTAAATTGTATAGCTCCTGGGTATATTCAGACTCGGATGACCGACGTATTGTCAGAGGAATTGAAAAAATCCATGTTGGAGAAGATTCCTTTGGGTCGTTTAGGAATTCCTGAGGATGTAGCGAAAGTTGCCCTTTTTTTAGCGAGTGAT
>JBAXUO010000259.1:0-1816 GCA_037129625.1 Chlamydiota bacterium | reverse complement strand
TTTCATGACCGATAGTTGAAAAATTTATAGGTTCAATTTATCCTTCAAAGAAATTGAAATTCGAAAATATGATCTAATTTTAATTTTTTTAACCATTAAAAAGTTTACTAAATTAATCTGTTTTAGTTAAACTTTGGAGAAATATTCTTTTTTAGAATTTAAGAAAATTTAAATTAATGTTATATTTTTTAGAATGAATAGATAAAAAGGGGGAAGCTGTACAGCTTCCCCATCGATTAGGAACTTTTTTTCGAGGAAAAAAGACGGTCTTTCGCAGCTTGTAAAATCATATGCAAAAGATCTTGATATGTAAGTTCTTTAAAACCCGCCATAATGTTGAACTTTCCATCCCAACACCAACCCGGATTGGGATTCATTTCTAGCAATTTGATATTTCCTTGAGAATCGGCTCTAAAATCAAACCTTGCAAAGTCTCGGCATTCCAATCGGTTGAATAAAAGTACCGAATAATCAACCAATTTACGATAGGTTTCCTCATCTAAGGTTGCCCGTTTGTATTTGATTTGAGTCCAGTAGGGAGATTCAGGGATCCATTTGGATTCATAGCATAGGATTTTCGGAAGATCAGGAGGTAGATGACTGTAGTCAACCTCCATGATGGGAAGGATTTCAAATCTTCCTTGATTACCAACTAGAGCCACACTGTATTCGGGTCCTTGCAGAAACTCTTGCACAAGAACGGGAGCTCCGGGGAGCAATTGTCGAAGGGAGTTCAAATAGTTGATTAACCCTTCAGCCTCATAGACTACAGCATCTTGAGTAATCCCCAAAGAACTATCCCCACAGTTGGGCTTTAAAAGAGCCGGAAAAATAGAAGGGAGAATGGCGGTTTGATCGGTGGGATCAATGTAGGTTTCTAAAGGGACCGGGATGCCAAGATCTGTGGCAATGGATCGAACAAGGGATTTATTATAGCAAAGACCAAGACAGGTAGGGCCGGCGCCTGTGTAAGGTATTTTCAGCATTTCTAAAAGAGCCGGAATATGAAGCTCGAGAGTCGCTTGGTTGGAATACCCTTCATCACAAAGATTTAAAACGAATTCCGGCGGATTTTTTACTAGTTCGTCTAGTAAAATTTTATGATTGTCCAGGAAAGAAAATTTAAAATGCGGGATCTTTTTTAGTGTCGATTTCAAAGTATGGATGGTTTCTAAATCCTCTGGATTAAATTGCCCCCCTTTTTTAACAGAATCCGGAAGACGGGGATCTCCTAAGATCACAGTGACGTGTAAGGAAGCTTTAGGAGAGACGGGTATATTTTTTTTCTTTTCAGGAGCTATAGCCGTTACAAAAAGGCGATTTCCCATCATTCCCAGGTCTTGATTTCTCGAAGATAGCGAGAGGACATTTCCGTGGGAGATAATGTTGGTGAAATGGAGTTTTTCTAGCAGAGTTTGTAAATTTTCCCAGGTATAGAGCCTCTCTGCATAAAACTGATCTGCTATGACCCCTTCTTCGGCATTGATCACGACTTCTCTTGTTACAATTCTTTTTTCATCGGAAGAAAGGGATCTTTCTCGGCAAACGAGATGAGATTTGTCAATCCATTCCCAAGATCTGGCTTCAAAATGCTGTTTCATCCACAGACCGTCAACAATATCGAGAACGAGTTTTCCTTTTGAAGTTAATATTCTTTTAATTTCTTCTAGAAGAGAAAGGTCATCTTCTTCTTTTTCAAAATATCCAAAAGAATTTCCCAGTAAACATACACAATCAATGGAGTCGGAGGTGAATTTGACTTTTCTTGCATCGCCTTCAGAAAAATTAATTTTTAATCCTAATTGCTTGGCTCTTT
>JBAXUO010000258.1:0-1818 GCA_037129625.1 Chlamydiota bacterium | reverse complement strand
GGAAATAAACTTGTACCCTTACATTTGTTCCAAAACTGCTATATCTATGCAATTTGTAAGGGCATAAAATAAGCAGTGTTTATATAACCCAAATTATTCTTAATATTAAGGAGGGAAAAATGGCAAAAGAGGAAAAATGTAAATGCAGACCAGCAATGGGAGTTCTAGGAATAATTCTTCTAACAGTTGGATTATACACACTTGTTTTAGGATTTATTCTTCAAACAACTGCTGGTGCATATATCAATTGGCAAGCACTATTAAGCTATTTAGTTGCAGTAGTCTTGCTTGGATTTGGTATGATGTCAAGGCATAAAGGTTATTGTGAATGCAAGTTGCATTCAATGTAAAAATATTTTTTACGATCATCCATAAATATTTTTCTTTACGACCCCGGTCAATAAAATCCATAATTTGATTAATTTTAATTTTTTTTTCGGGTTTTAGCTTACTTACACCGGGTTAATTATTTGGTTTTGGGGTTTGGTTTTCCTCATTAAATTCTAATTTTTTCCGGAATTTTTGGCATTAGCTTTGCCTTAGTACAAAAAAACATTAAAAAAGCTCTTGCTTATAGCAGCATAGAAAATGTGGGGATTATCACCATTGGTATTGGTCTCGGTCTTCTAGGCATTGAAAAAAACATTCCTTTTCTTGCTTTATTAGGTTTTGGGGGCAGTTGTGTCCATATTTTCAATCATGCCATATACAAAGGACTCCTTTTTTTAGGCGCCGGATCTATCTATTTCCATACACAAACAGAAGAAATTTCTCTTTTAGGTGGTCTTGCTAAAAAAACACCCATCACATCTCGCTCTTTTCTTATTGGATCATTATCTATTGCAGCGATTCCCTCTTTTAATGGTTTTGTAGGAGAATTTTTTATCTATCTAGCCGCTTTTGAAGGAATCTTTGCTAAATGTTCTGTCTGCTTTTTAGTCCTTCTAGGACTAGCTCTAATCGGAGGGCTAGCTCTTCTTTGCTTTACCGGACTTTATGGAATTATCTTTCTTGGCGAAGGAAGATCTCTCTTTGCCCAAAATGCAAAGATAGAAAAAAGAAGCCCTATGACCTTTTCCATGAACGTGTTATCTTTTTTTTGCATGGGACTTGGCCTAACCCTTCCTTTTCTTTTACCTTATTTATCTCCATTGCTTGCCCTGTTTATCAAAGGAATGACTCCGCAATCTATCCACATTCTTTGTAACGAAAAAGCCTCCCATTTCTATCCTTTTTTCCAAGTACTCCTCACAGTATATCTTTCATTTTTCCTAGTTTATACTATCCGAAAGCTCCTCTATAAAAGAAAAACTCCAGCACAAACGGTGACTTGGGATTGTGGATATAGCAAGCCGACTTCTCGTATGCAGTACACCTTTTCTTCCTTCGTGCAACCGATAGTCGCCATTTTTGAAAAAATGGCTTGCGCTACCGATTGGATATCCCCAAAGAATATCTTTTGGAAGAAAGCCTCATTCACTCAAACACCTCAAGATCCTTGGTTTCACCATTTCTATCACCCTATATTCAAACACATAGAAAAGTTTGCTGCAGTCATTCGATGGGTTCAACATGGCCAGTTGCAAAGCTACATTTTTTATATTTTTCTTACTTTAATTACCCTCCTTTTATGGAAAGTAGGTTAGATATGTCTTGGATTCATCTTCTCCTTTCTTTACTAATGGCTCCGATACTTTCCGGCATCATCAATAAAACCAAAGCCTTCTTCGCCGGAAGGAAAGGTCCTCCTATTTTCCAACTCTATTTTGATCTTTGGAAACTCTTTAGGAAAATAGGGATATATAGCAAAACAACTAC
>JBAXUO010000257.1:0-1831 GCA_037129625.1 Chlamydiota bacterium | reverse complement strand
AGGGAAGGACGCCATTATTTCTTTCTCGGGAGACTGCATCTTACTGGTTTATCTACTCGCCACGGCCCGGTTTTTTACTATTATAGCCGCTATGGACACAGGATCGAGTTTTGAAGGAATGGGATCTAGTCGAGAAGGAAGTTTTGCTATTTTTGCCGAACCCACTTTCTTTTTATGTTTAGCCACTTTAATGTCGGAGGGGAAAAGCTTTTCTCTTTCAGGCATTTATTCCAATCTGTTTTCTCATATCTGGATGGAACTAGACCCCACTTTTATACTTATCGGGTTTGCCCTTTTTATCCTAGCACTTGTAGAAAATTGTCGTATCCCTTTTGACGATCCTAATACCCACCTAGAACTTACCATGATCCATGAAGTAATGGTTCTCGATCACAGCGCGGTAGACTTAGGATGTATTTTATATGGCAGTTCTATCAAGCTTTGGATTTTTGGATCTCTTCTGATCGGATTATTTCTCCCTCATTTTCCTCAATTGATCTTGAAACAAGAAATCTACTTTTTTGTAGGCATGGGTCTTTTTGCCATTTTGATAGGGATCATAGAATCTACCATGGCCAGAATACGCCTCCTCAAGGTCTTCGACCTCCTTTTGGCGGGTCTCGCTATTTCTATATTTGCATTTATTCTACAAATGGTGAGGTAAGCTGATGAAAGAATTTATTGATCTTTTTATGGTGGCTATCATCCTCATAAATTTCTTATTAATTTCGTTTAGTTATATCCCCAATTGCATTCGTATCGTTGCATTCCAGGGAGTCCTTATCGGGATCCTACCCTTAATCTTTCCCGATCACTCTATGGAATGGAAAACATATTTTATTTGCTTTGGCACTCTCGCTTTAAAAGGTGGAATCTTTCCCTATCTTCTCTTTAGAGCCTTAAAAAAAGGCTCCATACGACAAGAAGTAGAACCTTTTATCGGCTATAAGACGTCCATGTTAGTGACATTAATCGCTCTTTTCATTGCCTTTTGGGTCTCCAATAAACTAACGATACCCGAAGAGGTTCCTGCCCTTCTGCCTGTCGTCTCATTATTCACCACTTTCGTAGGTCTTTTCATCATATTTAGCCGCGTGAAAGCCATTACACAAGTGTTAGGCTATTTAGTTATGGAAAACGGAATTTACCTCTTTAGCTTTGCCTTTCTCATAGAGCAACCTCTGATTGTAGAACTGGGGACTCTTTTAGATGTATTCGTAGCCGTATTTGTGATGGGGATCACCATTTTTTATATCCACCGAGAATTTGATCATATGAACACGAAAAAACTCTCTATATTGAAGGATTAACTATGCCTAACATTCTCATTCTCGTTTTTCTCCCTCTTGCAGCCGGCCTATTCTCTTTCTTCTGCAAAAATCATTTCGTTCGACGATTGGTTTTTGTTTCTACCGCTTTCATTCATCTTATTTTAACACTTTTTTTTGGGCTTCATAAGACTATCCAAAGCAATGATTGGTTTTATTTGGATCCTTTAGGTTTTTTATTTTTATTAATTACCTCCATTCTTTTTTTTGCTTCTTCTCTATACGGAATGGCTTACCTGAGATTAGAAGAGAAATCTCACAAAAAAGATTTCGAAGAAGGCTTCTTTTTTAAAAATCTTCCCGAAGCGGTTTTTACAGGATGTATTCTTTTCTTTTTAGCGACAATGACCCTGGTCACTATGAGCCAACATTTCGGTATGCTATGGATTGGAATGGAAGCCACCACATTATTTAGTGCTCCTCTAATTTACTTTCACAGAAATCATCAATCCTTAGAAGCCACTTGGAAATATCTTCTCATCTGTTCCGTCGGCATTGCCTTA
>JBAXUO010000256.1:0-1845 GCA_037129625.1 Chlamydiota bacterium | reverse complement strand
TGCGGGTGTAGCTCAGTGGTAGAGCATCACGTTGCCAACGTGATTGTCGTGAGTTCGATCCTCATCACCCGCTAATTTATTTCCCTAACAAAGGATATTCACGTGTCGGAATTTCGTAATGAATGGGTCGAAGTTACTCTACACCATAAACCCGGTTGTCAAATTCAATTAGAAACAAAAGTCTTTCCTCCATGTATTCAAAAGGCAAAGAAAGAAGCTATCAAAAAGGTCAGTCATGAAGTAAAACTGCCCGGTTTTCGTCAAGGAAAAGCTCCTGAAGAATTCATTTTAAAAAATTACGGAAAAGAAGTAGAAGAAAGCACAAAGAAAGCTCTTGGGGATGTTGTCTTTTCTGAAGTATATAAATTAGTCAAGGTTCGTCCTCTGAATAATTCGTCAACGATACATTATGATCTCAAGAATTTCACACCGGAAGCGGCTGACGTTGTTTTTAGTTATGAAGTGGAGCCCGAAGTTCCTTCTATTGATGTAGCCTCATTTTCCCTACAAAAGATGGAAAAGCCGACTATTGGAGAGAAAGAAGTACAGGAAGCAATTCGACAAATGCAATTTTTCTATGCGGAGTGGAAGGAGATCACGGATCGTCCCATACAAGAGGGTGATTATTTAATTTTAGATTTAGAATCCCTAGAAACGACTCCGCCGACCCAAGTTTTTTCGGCGACTCGATTTGAAGTTTCTGATAAGGGGATGGCAAAATGGATGAGGGACTTAGTTCTGGGAGAATCCTCCAAAGCCGTTATTGAAGGGATGAGTGCGTCCGATCCGAGTTTGACGGAGGAAGAGAAGAAAAATTTCCCTCCTCGTCGGGTAAAGATTGTGATTCAAAAGATAGAAGAAGCGAAGTTGCCGCTTATTGACGAAGAATTTTTAAAAAAGGTCCGTGTCAGTTCCGAAGAAGAGCTACAAAAAATGGTAAAATCGATTTTAGAAAGGCAAATTTCGGATAATGAGAAAAAAGTAAAAGAAGATCAAGTAAAACACTTCGTTTTACAACAAGCTACCTTTGAGCTTCCGAAATCTCTTGTAGAAGAAGAGAGAAAGCATCGATTTAACCAAATCATGCAAGATGAGGAAGCGAAAGAACGATACAATAATCTTTCGAAAGAAGGAAAAGAAGCTGCAGACAGGGATCTGCTTCAGCAATCGAAAGATGCGATTTATTTTTTCTACTTATCTCGCAAACTCTTAGAAGATGCAAAGATCGCCTTTACCCAACAAGAAATGGAAGAAGCCATACTTCCCTACAAGAATCAAAAGCTCAGTAAAGATCACATGTATGGGCTTGCTTTTGCAAGGCTTGTTCTGATTAGAGCCGAGGATTATTTACTAGAACTAGCTGAAAAAAAACTTGACCAAGCGACTCCGCAAAAGCTAGAGTGAGAAAAAAAGAGGTTTTTTGCATGAAAAATATTACTAGACCCGTCATGTCTTTAACTCCTTATGTTATTGAGGACACCGGACGTGGTGAACGTTCGATGGATATTTATTCCAGGCTATTGAAAGACCGTATTATCTTTATTGGTACGGAGATTCACGATCAAGTTGCGAACGTTGTAGTTGCCCAGCTTCTTTTCTTAAAGATGGAAGATCCAAAGAAGGACATTAATCTCTATATTAATTCTCCCGGTGGGCAAATCACTGCGGGGCTAGCTATTGTAGATACCATGCGATTTTTAGGATGTGACATTACCACTTACTGTATTGGTCAAGCGGTTTCGATGGCTGCGATGTTAGTAGCTGCGGGGACGAAGGGTAAGAGGTATGCTTTACCGAACAGTCGGCTTATGTTACACCAGCCGATTGGCGGGGTAGGTGGGACAT
>JBAXUO010000255.1:0-1863 GCA_037129625.1 Chlamydiota bacterium | reverse complement strand
ATTACTTTGGGCCCACGCTGCATAAAGCCGATACTTGCACGTCTATAACGCTCTCATTTATTTATAGACTATCCAATTTTTCTCCCCTATAATCTGTCAGCATTCTTTTTCTGTGCTTTAATCGTTTCTTTCTTCGCTGCTTCTCTAAATTTCTTTGATTCTATTGTAAGGCATGCTTGATCGACTTCCCCACATCTGCTTGAGAAATATATGGTGACGTCCCCCTTCACCCATCTACTCTCAACATTCCTAAACTTAGCATTCATTCTATTTTTGACAATAGTAACTGATGTTTTAGGTTTACCATATTTAGCTGTCAACAATTCCAAATATTTACCTGACCACATCCATCCAAACGATTCTTCAATTTTTTCCACTTTTCCTTCATATAAATAAACATACGTATTGACACCAATGCCTATCTTTGGAAGGTCGGTAATTGAAGCAAAGTCAAATCCTGATTGCACTGGACTTGGCATAACGAGGGAGATACTAAAACATTTCTCTTCGCAAACCTCATTGTAAACTCCACAATCCTTTGTGGAGGTCAGAGGGCTTTCGGGGGTGTAGTAACGACCTAATGTTTCCATCCTTTCTCTTTCTCTTTTTTCTCCTCTCTCTTTCTCCTTTGGACCGCACTTGTATCTGCAATCAAATCCTTGGTTTTTTATTTTTAAATTCTCGTTGCAATCCTTTATTTGCTGGTTTAAATCAACTCCTAACTGGATTCCTCTGAAACTGAATCCTTTTTTCTCCTGACCGTAAGAGTTTTGTGGAATAATCAACGCCAAAAGTATTACTGCCGAAATTATCTTTTTCATTTCAATGCCCACTGTCCAACTAAAAATTAAATGATATATTCGCTTTACTTTCCCCATCAACTATTACCATTAGAAACCGAGCATATCAATCAACGTTGAAGATTTTCTGACTACAGCTTGCTATATTGTAGTTCATGATTGAGGGGGTGCCGAGATACATATATCCTTCTGCTGCAAAATTGTTTATTCCAGGAGAAAGTCAAGGAGGGATATGGACATGAGGAAAGCAGACACACGGAAGCAGTTCTCAAAATCTACCCTTTCGGTTTATCCTTTTTGACTCTCTCGAATGCAACATAGCCCGTTTGTCCATTAAATTCTCCTTCAAGAATTCTGATGTGGGTTGTTGCAAATCCTCCTCCACTAAGCTTGAGAACTTTCGTTCCTCTTTCGGGAGAAAGGATCAAACCAGACATCATAAGATTCTGCTGCCCTGTCTTGTCATTTTGGGCTTCTGCCTTATACCACGCATCGAGAGCTTCTTTAGTTGCAGCAACCATAACTAATGTGCCGCTCGAATCTAAATATCCTTGTTCTCCTATGTTAACATTCGGCTCAGAGTTTCCGCCACCGGGTTTGTTACCAGTGACAAAGGGGATGATCGCTGCAAATATCATAAGTAATATAAATATTGCCAAACATCCTACGGCTGTTGACGTGCCTTGCTTTTTTCTGCAATGCGGACATATCTTGGCTTCTTTGGGAATCATCATTGCGCAATGCTTGCATTTCTTTTCTTGGTCGGCCATTTTTTATCCCCCTTAAGTGTTCACTACGTTTAAAATAAACTTTTTTTCGTACAAAAAACCCCGCATCTTTCGATAAACGGGGTTTCGGTAATCAGTCCATGGTACCCTCATGTAAGGTTGACTGGTTCTGGAATTTTAATCTCTGATATTACATATACGTTTTTTAACTATCATGATTTACATTAGAAATCTACTGTAGAAATGAATGATATCAACCTATCACTTTCAGGAAGAAGGGCGCATTCTACACGAACGGAAAATATGCTGTCAAGACTTTGCACCTTTCAAACCGT
>JBAXUO010000254.1:0-1896 GCA_037129625.1 Chlamydiota bacterium | reverse complement strand
GCGTGGGACTCTTGGGAAAGATGCTTTAAGAAATTGGCAAAAAAACCAAAGCTTACAAGAATAAACTATATTGTTGTTGGATTTGTATTTTGCTAATGTCATAAAGAATTTATATGAGCCTTCTGAGTATAATGCAAGGCATTCCTTGACCCCATAGATAAATCTAGGGGATTGCGTCATGTCCCCTGTTCACCGAATCCCATTGTGCTTCCCTTCTCGTAATAGATTGGATCTTTTGATCAAAAAACTAAAAAGCGAAAAGTCAACAAGGATTAAAAGCAGAGAAACAATTACTCTTAGCGTATTCTAAAATTTTATGATCACAAGTTACCAAAACCGCATTTTCTTCAAAAGCAGTAGCTATTAATAACCGATCGACGGGATCCCCATGAACATCACCCGTAAGCCTAGTGCTTTGAATGGCTATTCTAGGAGAAATTGGGCATAGATCTAATCCGGAAAGTCCCAAGGCACGTTCCACCCAATCCAATACATCCATATCAATTTCAATCCGTTTCTTTTGTACAAGCATTCCAATTTCCCAAATCGACATGGAGCTGAGTAAAATTCCATGAGTCTTTCCAACTCTCTCAAAAGTCTGACGGAAAGATTCTGATAGGCAAGAATCTCCCATCATCGCCCAAATCCAAACATGGGTATCTAACAATATTTTATGTTTTTTAATTTCTTTAAGAATTGGCATCCCAAACCTCATCTACCGAATCTATAATATTCCCTAAAATATGAACGGTTCCTCTCAGAGAACCAAAAGCCGGTTCGTCTTTCCCTTCCACCGGACCTAATTCAGCTATGGGAACATTTCTTTTAGTAATGGTAATTTTCCTACGCTTCCTTCTCACATCTTCCATGATCTGCAGACATTTGGCTTTAAACTCTCCTGCAGGTATCTTTTTTGATGACATAACACCCCCTAAAAATATCTATAGTCATATTACCATAGTCATTTGATTTGTTAAAAGTTTTCTTGTAACACACTATATATCTGTGAGTTAGTTAGAGTTGAAGACATCAGCTACACTCCTATAAATTTGACCTGTAGAGATCTTTGTCAGAACTCACTACATTTTTTTTCCAATGTTTTGAGAAGATTCAATAAGACCACCCGCTTCTTTTTCATCCAGCAAAAGAGTTGGCCGGGAAGATTTGAGGCGCTTTTTGACATTATTGATAGGCTCCTCCGGAGGTAAATTTTCTGGCAATATGCCACCGATCTTTTCAATAGCCTTGCGAACCTCTTTTCCAACATCTTCATGAGTTTGGATAGCAGTATTTTGGTTTTTGATATTTTCTCTTTTTAGCTTTTCTCTAGTTTGTGTCATTCTGAACTGATTAGCTGCAAGCTCTGTCGTCCCCATTCGATCCATAAGTTGTTCTTTCTGAAGAATTCCTTTACGCTCTTTAATATCTGAGCTTGCAAGACCTCCATAGAGACCCTTATATCCGGCATCATGAAAGATGCCAAACATAGAATTTTGCACTCCGGCATCTCTTGCAGCTCCTGAAAGAGCTTTAAATTTTTCAGAAGTCTGTTTTCGTAATTCTAATCTTTCTAAATCAGCTAGTAAAGCTTCAGAGAGTTCTTGTTTTCTTGTTTGAATGGCAAAATATTTTTGGGCATTTGCAATTTCAGGTTTTCTTGGATCTCCATTTTGAGCAATAAGATAACAAGCGAAACGAGAAAGATGATAATCATCAAGAGGGCGAATAGCTTTACTTCCAATATCGACCATTTTGTCGGCTCCGACAAAATGGTTTTGAGGATTATTGCTTGAATGCTCACAAGAATTAATTGCTTTTTGAACCTCCCCATGTCTAAAGATAGGGGATTCCTGACGAAAGCTTACGCTTCCTCTCGTGGTTCGTTCCGAACCCGGC
>JBAXUO010000253.1:0-1901 GCA_037129625.1 Chlamydiota bacterium | reverse complement strand
CTTAGATTCTTCTAAGGGTTTTTTTATGTTTACTTTTTTATTTCATTTTTTTTATGTCAACCCAAAACTAAAATGTCACCTCATTCTCCAACACTAAAATGTCACCCTGATAGTGGAAAGAGGTGATCTTTATTGTTTTACATTTACCACTATCACCAGTAAGGAAAAAGAAATGAGGCTCCCCCCTAGGGGGGAGCGATTCAAAAAATCTTTTACCTCCATGGGTGTTTCATCGAGGGTTTGTGAGCTTTTTTACCGAGCCAGATCATTGCTATTTCTTTAGAGTCAAGCACCGCAGGTTTTTCATAAACTGTTTCTGCCCATGTTTTGTATTGTAATTCTTCTCCATTGTGTTCAACTTTTATTATTGCATTTCTTCTCCAAAAAACATCAACCATAGTATGTTGCAAACGACGAGGCGTTTTAGTCTTTATCAAATAGAGGATTCCTTTGTGTTGGAAGCTTAGATCTTTTGACAATTTTCTTTTGTCTTTTCTAGCAAAGATTTCTTCCAAATTATCCTGCTTTCTCAAGGCTCTGTGTGCATCCTCCGGACAGGCCGCTTCTTTTCCAAATTGCTTATTGTGTTTCTCTAAATATTTAGGAAGAAAATTATTTGCTTCTTCAATCGAGCTAATTCCAGCTAATCTCATTTCTTTGATAAGTCTATCTTGAAAAACTCCATTTTTTCTCTCTACTTTTCCTTTAGCTTCAGGACTATGAGCACAAATAAGTTGGATGTCTAATTCTTTTAAAACTTGACCAAAATGCGTTATCCCTACCCCCTTTTTCAACTCTTCACGATTGACTCGAAAAACTGTATGCTTGTCAACATACAGGGCTAATGGCCGGCCATATTGGTTTAAATGCATCTTAAGCAAATCCAAATATCCCTCTGTCGTTTCAGTCGGTGCAAATTTACCTACAGGAACCCCACTTGTAGCATCATCAACAAACAGCAAAAGAGTGCATTTTTCTCCTCTTCCTTCAAACCAATCATGAGGAGATCCATCTCCTTGCAACAGTTCACCAAAACGACTTCTTCTTGCTCTTCTTTGATGAGTTTTTTTCTCCTTCTTTTTTTTACATTTCCAGATATTTTCTTCTATCATCCATTTTCGAAGTGTTTCATCGGATAAACTTATCTTGTCTCTTTCTAGCAGTTTTTCTTGGGCCAAAGTGGGCCCAAAATCCGGGTAGTAAGTTTTTATTAAATGAATCACCTTATCCCTGACTTCCTTACCGATTTTTCTAACATTTGGATGGCCTTTTCTCTTGGAAAGCAATCCAAAGAGGCCCTCTTGCAAATATCGTTTTCTAATCCTTTTGGTCTGTCGTAAAGACATCCCCAAACGCTCGCTTGCCTTTATAATAGTTAAATTTTTACTATCAACCTCTCTCATGAGACCTAATCTCTCAGCTTCCTTAACACTCATTGTTATACTCTCCTCCACCGCGATCACCCCTTAATTTTTTCTTAATTATAGGTGACATTTTAGTTTTGGAGAAAAGGTGACATTATCATGTTGGGCGTACACTTTTTGAAATTTTATTGTTTTTTTGACAAAAAAGAGATAAACTGTCTGGCAAAAAGAGGGTTTTATGGCAAGCTTACCATCACGTTTACCCAATTCACCGGAAAGAGCCGGAACTCGTGAACAACCTTGTTATCAATCAGAACATGATGCACGACCAGAAGGACCAGCACCTACACTTTTTTTGACTCCTAAAGCAGAACAAGCAATCGAAGATTATATCGATTTTGTAGACACCAAGATTTCCCCTCTCTGGCAATCTTTACAGAAAGATTTTAAGCAGTCTTGGAACTCTTTCGGCCGCCAGGAAAGAAACAGATTTGGCCACGATTCATATTTTTGGTATAGACCATTTTATTGGTATGT
>JBAXUO010000252.1:0-1910 GCA_037129625.1 Chlamydiota bacterium | reverse complement strand
CTTACTTGAAACAGTTGGAAAATCTCAAAATATTTAACTCTGAAAAAGTGGGTAGAAATAAGCAGTATCGGCTAAGCAAAGACAACATTTTGATTAAACATTACCTTACCATAACAGAAGAGCTTGCATCAATAAATTACTTTGAGCGCAACTTTCTTATAAAGAAATTTTGCGAACACTTAAATAACATAGAGTTTTCAAACCCGCTTATCCTCTTTGGGAGCTACATAAAAGGCTACGCTACAACAGAAAGCGACATAGACCTGCTTAGCATAGGTAAACTTTCGGAAAATCACCTAAACCACATCGAAAAGTTTGAGGTCACCTTCGGAAAAAAAGTTAACATAAAAACGGCGACCGCTGAAAACTTTGATGCAGGGCTGCGAAGAGGCGACATTTTAATAAAGGAAGTTATTGCAAACCACATCGTCTTGTGCAACTCTGGGTCGTTTGTGGCTATGTTGTGGAGACAATACATTGAGCGATAGTAATGTGGTTTGGTGCTTGAAATAGAAGCGTGGCATACGCTTAATCGAACCAAGCTCTAATCTTGGCAAAGTTTCCTCAATAAAGCCATAAGTGCCCTGAACACTTGACAGCGGTATTTAAAATCAATGAAACCTTCCATTTGTATTTATAGTATTATATGCGTGGAGACCCTACTTTCAGTTTTTTAGAAAAAACTGGTTAGAAACCCCACTGTGAAACGTTAATTTACTCGCATTATCCGTGTTGTTGTGGCACTAAATATGCATAAATTTATTAACGTGTGGTATTACCTTGGTAATACTGAGTAATTGAGGGAATAAGAAAATGGTCAATAAGATAGCTATATCTATTTCAAGACAACTCGATGTTGCACTTGCCAAGTTATCCGAAAATCGGGCAATATCAAAGAGTAGACTGATAGAAGTTTGCTTGCGAGAAAACCCAGACATCGTGAGGGAAATTAGTAATTACCAATTAAAGGAAGCTACTGTCTGCAAAATATGTAACGACCCCTTTACTGCTCAGGATATTAAAATAGATACGCCTAAATATGGTGTTATTTGCAAAGAATGTTGGTCGGATAAAGCAGGCGACTTAGTTGTTTCAAAGTCGATAACTGATACTTAACCGATAAATAGCATCATATCAGCAGCCTTTCCCCATGTGGCATCATCATATTCGTGCAATTTAACGTGTAGCCCAGATCATGAAACCATCGAAATACACCGCTATGGGCTTTTGCGAAATTAACCTTTATTTTTTTTTCTTCTACTAAATCCATCATAAATTTATGTAAGTAATATCCATTACCTTTTGTTCTATGTCCTTTTTTTATTCCAATACGGCTTAAGTAAAGAGCTGGGCTGACGACTCTAATGCATAGTATCCCGATAACTTCTCCATCAACCTCATATACATAACTTAAAAACGGTTCTTCTATTGATGCTTCACGAGTTAAATAAGATGATAATTCTATAGGTTTATCCTTCGCATCAAAATCAAACTTATTCTCACCTGTTCTGAAAGTCTGGCAGCAATCATTTGCACATATCCTGCGGATGACCAAAGACTCACCCATTATGCTTTTCCTAATTGAACTCTAAACTTATATAGGAATTTCCCAGTTCTCGTAGCCGCGAAAGATAATTTTTTGGCGTCATTTCTCTATGTCACTTGATAGATTGTGTGTATTTAGGTGTCGGTTTTTGCCAAGTTGTAGTTGGGCTTGTGCTGTTGCCGTGTATGAGTTTTGTTTTTGCTGTTTCCAAGTGGCTAACATCGAATTCGGCGTTTCATGGGTGTGTGTGCCTTCTCGTTCCTAGAAGTATCAGTAATCTTGTGCTGCCCGCTGGGTCTTTGTGGGTATGCTTGCTCGCTTATTTGTTGATTGAAGAGTAGGCGCAGTTACGGACGTGAATCAA
>JBAXUO010000251.1:0-1915 GCA_037129625.1 Chlamydiota bacterium | reverse complement strand
ATTTGCGAGAAGAAAAAAGAGATGAATGTTTCGATTGCAAAGGGTGATGAAGAGTCTGTAAGTTCTAAAGAAGAGGATTAGGATGAGTGAGAAAGTAACAGCTGAAATGGTGAAAGAGCTTCGGGAGAAGACAGGGGTTGGGATGAGCAAGTGTAAGGAAGCTCTAGACCAAGCTGGTGGGGATCTCCAGAAAGCGGTTGACATTTTACGAAAAGCGGGAATGGCGAGTGGAGTTAAGAAAGAGGGCCGAGAGACGAAAGAGGGCCTAATTTTTGCTGTGGAAGGGAAGGATGCTGTTGCTTTAGTGGAGATGAATAGTGAGACAGATTTTGTAGCTCAGACAGATAAGTTTAAGAAGTTTCTTTCGAGTCTTGCTTTATGTGCTGTAGAGACTAAGCCATCTTCTTTGCAAGAGCTTATGAGTAAGCCTTCGAAAGAGGATGGGTCGATGACGAATGAACAATATAGAAATGTATTAGTTCAAGCTCTCGGTGAGAATATTCAGTGTAAGAGAATGGAAGTGATAAAAAAGGTTCCGAACACATCATATGGCATTTATTTTCATATGGGTGGAAAGCTTGTGACGATAGTGGCGATGGAAGGGAGTCTGGGGGAGGAAGGGATAGCGAAAGAGATAGCGATGCATGTTGCGGCAGACAGACCTGATTATTTATGTGCGGAAGAAATTTCATCGGAAGTGAAGGTTAGAGAAGAAGAGATTGCGAGATCGCAAGTGAAGGGAAAGCCGGAGAATGTGGTTGAGAAGATTGTAGCGGGAAAGATGAAGGCTTTTTTTGATGAAGTTTGTCTTTTGTCTCAAAAGTTTATTAAGGACAATACTGTGAGTGTTCAGCAGCATGTTGAGTCTTATGGAAAGAAGGTTGGTAAGCCGATGGTGGTGACACGATTTTGGCGTTGGAAAGTAGGGCAATAAGTGATTTCATCGTCTTTTTACAAGAGCATTTTATTAAAGATCTCGGGTGAGGCGTTTCATGATTTTATGGATTTTGAAAAGCTGACTGCGTTGATTTTAGACATTCGGAAGATGGGTGTTTTGATAGGTGTGGTTGTAGGTGGGGGAAATATTGTTCGAGGGATTCAGGCGGCATCTCGTGGTATGAATCGAGTGAATGCGGATATGATGGGGATGATGTCGACGGCTATTAATGGACTCGCTTTGTTAGATTCTTTAGAAAGAAAAGGATGCCCGGCTGTTGTTTTGAGTGCTTTTGAGTGTCCTCGATTTATGGAGTTATATACATCACACAAAGCGAAACAGGCTTTAGAGGAAGGAAAAGTGGTAATTTTTGTAGGAGGGACGGGAAATCCGTTTTTTTCTACAGATACTGCAGCGGCGTTACGGGCGGCAGAAATGGGAGCTGAAGTTTTGTTGAAGGGAACGACAAAAGTGGATGGGATATACGATAAAGATCCAAGACAATTTTCGAATGTGGTAAAGTACGAAAAGGTTACCTATGCGGAAGTTTTGGAGAAGGGTTTGCAGGTGATGGATTTGACGGCTATAACGTTATGTCAAGAACATCGGATACCTATATATGTCTTTGATCTTTTTGCAGAAGGTGCCTTAAAGAAGGCTGTGATGAAGCAGTCAGTAGGGACATTTGTAGGAGGAGAAAGATGAGTGTAGAAAATGATGTAAAGGTTGCGATGAAAGCGGCTCTTGAGCATGTTAAGCATGAGTTAAAAAGTCTTCGTACCGGAAGGGCGAATGTATCTTTGTTAGATTCTGTTACAGTAGAAGTGTATGGGACAAAGCTTCGATTGAAAGAGCTTGGAAATATTACGATACCGGAACCGCGGCAATTGATGGTGACGCCATTTGATCCGCAAAATGGGGCTGCGATAGCGAAGGGGATAGAAGCTGCTAATTTAAATATTCGGCCTGTTTTTGAAG
>JBAXUO010000250.1:0-1917 GCA_037129625.1 Chlamydiota bacterium | reverse complement strand
CACCGCTATGTTATAAATTCGTTGTCAAATGTGGCTTGAAAGTGCGAAAGTCCAGTTACCCTCACGTCTGTGAATCTCCCTGCCCACAGCGCAACGATTGCCGTGCACATTCCGGTCCGCGTGTCAGGAAAGGATTTTGGTGTTTAATACATTCCACACTCATAAAAACTTGTCAACCCTGTCAACCCTGTTGACCCTGTTGACCCTGAGCGGGGCTTGGCGCCGCCGAACGGGTCAATCTATTTCTTCGTTCCGGTCCTTCTGCCTTCTAAGAAAGTCTTTTCCTGAAAGAAGGGGGCGGGGGCTTTAAACCGGCAAGGAAATAGGAAATCAATCAAAATCAAAAAAAATACTTGAATTTTATAAAAATCTGGTTATAATATATTTTGATTCGTTTGATCCTCTGTTTTCCCCTCTATGAATTTTTTATTTCAATTATCCACAATTGTGGAAACAGTGTGAAAAGAGACTTGTAACTAATCAAAATGAATAGATTTTTCTTTTTGGGCCATTCCTTCACATTCCATAAATTGCCCTCATTTTATACCCGACGTCATCATGGTCCATTTCATGGAAAATGAAAATATATGGGTTAAGGCGATCGATTCTCTAAAGGAAAGGGTGGGTCAACAAAATTTCGACATCTGGATCAAGCCGATCTCGTTTCTCTCCATGGATGGAGAGAGGGTTCAATTAGAGGTCCCCAACCGCTTCTTTAAAGAGTGGATTAGCGAGCACTTCGCATCCCAGATCCAGGATGCGATTACCAACTTAACCCAAAAAGGGTGCCATCTCCATTTCCAAATCAGAAATGAAAAGACAGAAAAAAAAGAGGGGAGTCTCCCCCTGTTGGAAAAGAAGGATGCTCAGATGCTCCATGCGCAGCATCCTCTGTTCAATCCGAAATATACCTTTGATCATTTTGTTGTAGGGGCAAGCAACCAGTTTGCTAATGCCGCGTGTCTCGCGGTGGCGAATCTGCCGGCCAAGAATTACAACCCCTTGTTTATTTACGGAGGGGTGGGGTTGGGGAAGACCCATCTACTTAACGCCATTGGCAATCACATTATCCAGCAGCGGATTTTCCCAGATGTGAAGAAGATCTGTTATATGTCCTCTGAAGAGTTTACGAATGAATTGATTAATTCCATCCGCTATGAGAAGATGGATGAGTTCCGGAACAAGTTCAGGAAGATGGATATCTTATTGATCGATGATATCCAATTTATATCGGGAAAAGAAAGAACCCAGGCTGAATTCTTCCATACCTTCAACTCCTTGTATGAAGCTCGAAAGCAGATTGTGGTGACCAGCGATAAATTCCCAAAGGATATTCCAAACTTTGAAGAACGTCTCCGATCCCGGTTTGAGTGGGGTCTGATCGCTGACATCCAACCTCCTGACGTGGAGACCAAGGTCGCCATTTTAAAGAAGAAAGCGGAAATGGAGAATATTTCTCTCCCAAATGATGTCGCCTTCTTTCTCGCATCACAGATTGATTCGAACATTAGAGTTCTCGAAGGTTCTCTTATTCGAATTGGAGCGTTTTCTTCCCTTACAAAGATGCCCGTTGATATTCAGACGGCAAAAGAAGTCTTAAAAAATATTATTAAACCCAAAGAAGAACTGATCTCTGTCGATTCGATTCAAAAAGTGGTTTCTAATTTTTTTAATATCAAAATTTCAGATTTAAAGGTGAAACGTAAGTATAAAGGGAATGTTGTCCCACGTCAGATCGCCATGTACCTTTCTCGGAAACTGACCACCGCCTCATTGGTAGAAATTGGAGAAAAATTTGGAGGAAAAGATCATTCGACCGTTCTACACTCCATAAAAAAAGTGGGAGAAAAGATGTCGCAGGAGTCCTCCTTTAAAGAAATGATCGATACTCTTTATGGCCGAATTAAATTATGAAGG
>JBAXUO010000025.1:0-12446 GCA_037129625.1 Chlamydiota bacterium | reverse complement strand
CCCTTTTTTTTCTATATTCTTTTTTACAAGTTAATGTAATGACGGCTTTAAGTCCGGAGCTTTTTGCTTTATTGGGAGGGGGAACCAAATTGGCTTTGCTTTCTTCTTTTGCTTTTTTTGCCAATGTTATTTTTTTACTTCCTGCGGGTGTGATTGTCGATCGTTTTTCTATTCGAAGGGTAATGTTAGGGGCTTTATCTATAGCCGTGATTGGAACTTTACTTTTTGCTTTTTCACCCAGTTTTTTTGTAGCAGGCGTGGGTCGATTTTTAACAGGTATTATGATCGCTTTTGGTCTTATTGCTAGTTTAAAGTTAGCCTCTATCTATCTGCCTGCAGAAAAAATGGCATTTGCGAGTTCATTGATTATTACGATCGGAATGCTCGGCGGCATAATTGGCCAAGCTCCCATGAGTTGGCTGGTGAGTGGACTGGGATGGAGAAGCGCATTAACGGTGGTTGCTGCATTAGGTGTGTTGATAGGTGTTATATTAGCGATGGCGATTCGGAAGGAGCAGCAAAAAACTTTGCAAGAATCTCATCATCCTCTTAAGGGTTTGTATGGAGCTTTCAAAAATCCGAAGAATTGGTTGGCAGGATTTTTTATTTGTTTATTGAACCTACCTGTAGCTGTTTTTGGAGCACTTTTTGGGATAACGTATCTTATGCAAGTGTATGGACTTGTTTCGATGGCGGCTGCATCTATTGTGTCTTGTCTTTTTTTAGGAATGATTGTGGGGTCTCCTCTTTTTGGGTGGGTCTCTGATTTCATTCGTGGAAGAAGGCTTTTGATGTTGATAGGCTCGGTCCTATGTTTGTTTTTTGTAGGGATATTTCTTTTGATTCCTCATTGGAGTGTAGGGGCTTTACATGTTCTTTTCTTTTTGATTGGATTTACAAGCGCAGCTCAAGTGTTGGGATATCCGGTGGTTACAGAAAACAATCCCCCTCATATGGTTGGAAGCTCTCTTAGTTTAGCAGCTATTATCGTGATGGGCGGCGGCTATGGATTGGCCTTACCTTTTTTTGGCTGGCTGATTGACTTAGGTTCTAAGAGTTATTCATTAAGTGTAGCCTATCAGAGAGCTTTTTTCGTGATTTTGATAGGGATCGCTATTTCAAGTGTCTTAGCTTTTTTCTTGCGAGATAAAAAGTCTACGTAAGGTTCTCTTGGAAATGAAAAGGGGAAGAGAAAAAGGACTCTTTGTGGTGTGAAAAAAGGTGGTACGTTTTAATGGCGGATCGAAGGACATCCAAGTGGATGACTTTTTCTTTACTCCCGAATTTCATGTAGACTTGAATTGGTTTTTTTATGGAGGGTTTTAGCTGATAAAACTCTCCTTTTTCTACATCTAATTGATAGTGAAAAAATTGATTGTCTTTAGAGTTGTAGATAAGTAGGGAGTGAATGGGAATATGAGTTTCGAAGTAAGCGGGATGAATATCTGAATAAATTAAAAACGAACAGTTTTTATCCATAAACACCTCTTTTAAGTGTGTTGTACAAAATTAATAACAAAATGTAAAGAGTTTATTTTAAGGGAATAAGCTCAAAAATTTTTCCGTTTTTGTTTTAGTTGGTTAAAGTATTAGTTCGAAAGAACTTAAAAACCATAAGTGTATACAAGTCCGACGCCTTCCATTCCCGGATTTCTTTTTCCAATACTGGCATTAGAGATATGGTAGACATAGCCTCCTAGGCGAGATGAGGAGAAGATTTTGAAGCCGAGTTCAACGGAAGTTCTGAATTCTAATGGGTAGCCTAAATCTCTCCCGTGTCCTTTTTGATACCAGCCGACAGCAAAGCTTGGGAAAAAATAAATTCTCTTTGTGGTAACGTCGATTCCGAATCCGGCATATAGATAAGTGGCTCCTTTAAAGGTAAAAAGTCCTCCTAGTATGGGGTAGAAGAGTTGGTAGTGAATGGAGGGCTTGTATTCAATCCGGGCTTCGCCGGTGATATAGTTGTGTCTGAGAAAGTTATTTACCCCAACGGCGAGAGAAAGAGAGCCTTTATCTTCTGCTTGAAGCAGAGAGGAAAAAAAAATACACAGTAAAAACCATTTTTTCATAAAAAACCTTGTTATGAATATGGTGAGTCTTTTTTTGGATTTTGTCTAGCTTTTCATGTAAAAATTCGATAATATAGGGTCATATGAATTGTTGGAAATGTAAAGCAACTCTGGATCTTTTAGAGAAGAAGATCTCTTTTCGTGCGGAATGTCCACATTGTGGAGTGGAGCTTCACGTTTGTAAAAATTGTTGTTTTTACTGTGTAGGTAAACCCAACGATTGTTTCATACCTGATATTGAAAAAGTCGTGGATAAGGAGAGAAGAAACTTTTGTGAGGAATTTTCTCCATTAAAGGAATCTGCTTCTTCTGACTCAACTTCTAAACCGTCTCGATCTTCGCTGGGAGAGATTCCTAAAAAGAAAACTTTTGATTCTTTATTTAAAGATTAAAAGTTTTTAGTTTTGTTTTTGCTTTAGTACAAAGGATTGGAGGAATTTATTAGGGATTTCCTTTTGATATCCGTTCACAGAGCCTTCGACGGCAAGTAAATAGAGTTTATTTCCTACAATGAAAGCTTTTCCTTGGAGAATACGATTTTTTGTTTTGAGAAAAAAATCGATCCAGTTTTTTTCTTTATTAGGAGTGAAGCGATTTTCGACTATTTCTTCTTGTTTATGAAAAAGGAGTCCTTGGATAAATCCTTGTAAACCTTTATCAGCTTGTTCTTTTGTAAGTTCCATGGGGTAATGGGCTATAAGCAGAAGGAAGATGGATTCTTGATGATTGGCTACATAAACGTCATAGGGGAGTGTGGAGTGCTCTCCTAGTGCAATGTGCTCTTTAATGTGACTGGGGAGTTCAGGGAAAAGAAGGCTGCAGCCCCCTTGGCGAGAGTGGTATTCGATCCAATCTTCATTAGTGTTTCCGAGTAGATATAAAGGAAAAAAAAGGAGTAGCCAATATCTTTTCATATAGAATTATCCTTTGATTAGGTGTACGAAACTTAAAAGAATGAGGAAGAAAACTGCGAAAAACACGATAGAAGCGAGGAATATATTGCTAATCGATCGAAGAGCTGAAAATTTTTGGACTTCAGAAAGGGACTGGATGTAGAGAACGAGGGTCCAGATGCCTAAGATTAAAAAGCAACCGGAGGCGAGAAGGATAAAAAATGCTGCTAGGGCGTTGGCTTTTTCTTGTGGAAAACCTTGAAAAAGGGCTTCTTGAAAGATAGCTAAAAACAGAATCCATAAAAAGTTGCTTACGATTACAGGGACATGAGACCACGCAAAAGCAGCTCTAACTTCTTTATAGGTGCCTTTACCTCCGATCCATTTTCCTGTTATGTATACGAAGCCGGAGAGGATCGAAAAGATAAGATAACCCCAGATGGGAGCGAGAGCGATAATTAATATGATGAGGGGTAATAAAGAAACGAGATTTCCCCAAGAGAAAGTTTGGGCAAGTCCGAGCAGGGAGTAGAGGCCATATATGGTGGCGAGGAAGGGGAGTTGGTGATTAGGGTTTTTTTCTATAATGGAGCGGATGGTGGCTTTAGGTTGAGTCCACATAGAAATCCAAGGTTTGTGGAAGGACATAAGATCTCCTGTAATGTTTATTTTTAATTTATATTAAAAAGTTTAATAAATCAATTTTATTTTTACTCTTTATAGTTAAAAATAAGAATAGATTTTAACGAAAAATTATATGTAATGTTTTATTTTATAGGTGTTTACGTTGATGCTTTGGTAATTTTAATTTTTGTTTATTAGATTTTAACTAATGCCAAACTATAATAAAAATAAGGAGTTAACGGTAAATTTAAAGGATGTTAATAGGGTTTTTGTCGTCAAAATATTGTAAGCGATTGAAAATTAGTTTGATGGGTGTTGTTTTTCTTTTAGATTCTAAATGTTTTTTTACCATTTCTTTTTTATGGTTATAAAAGAAATGAAACTATAGAATCTTAGCCGATCATAGCTTTAGGAGGTAATGATGAGTCATCTAGGTGATGTCGAAAGATCTTTTAGTTCTGCAGAAAAGGTTTTAAATGTAACCGGGTACGTCCCATTTGTTTCTTCTGTCACCGGACCTTTACGTGCGCTGATGGGTAAAATTCAAGTGATTGTTTTTGCTGTTTTGGCCATAAATGCTTACATGCTTGGTCAAAAGGCTGTGGGGGAGAGGTGTGTTACTTGTATATTAAATGGTTTTGCCAATATCGTTCGAGGTACCGTTGAGTCGGTGACTCTGCTTGGGAACCTTTGTTGCTTCATTTATGACAAAGTCATGCTCGTTAGATTTGGATATACAGGAGAAAAAACGGATCCTGCTTCTTTGCAAACGAGAGTATTTTCAAATCTTGAAAACTATTTTGGCATAAGTTCCGAGCCTTTGGGTGAGTGGTAAATAGATAAACCACCGGATTATACCTAAGGTGGTTTTTTTTCTAAGAACAGCCTATGTTCTTTTGAGGCTCTCAGTAAAGTTTTTTTGTAGATATATAAAGAAATAAGCACTATATTTTCTTCAATTTTCAATTCTTGTGAGGCGTTTTATGAGTCAGATCAGTGAAGTCGAAGGCACTATTATATATGTAGAAAAGGTTTTAAATATTTTTGGATACATTCCCATTGTTTCTTCTATTTCGGGTCCTATTCGCGCTATAATGGGTAAAATTCAGGTGATTGCTTGTGCTGTTTTGGCTGTGCTTGCTTTTTTAACAGGACGCGAAGCCATGGCTTGGCGGTGTGTTATTTGTTTCGTACATGGTGTAGCTAATTATTTTCGAGGAAATATTGAGACGATTCCGGTTATTGGGAACATTGCCTGTTTAGTTTATGACGTATTAGGAAGGTTTAGCTATTCGGGAGAAAAAACCAGCCTTTTACTCTCTAATATCTAGATAATTTTATTCGTTTTTATTTAATACTTTCTTTCAAATATATTTTATTAAATATTTGTTTTTAATAGAACAAGAATTGTTCTAATGTTATAATTAATTAGTATGATTTTTACGAGGTAATTATGAGTAGATTAGAATCTATAGAAACAGTTTTTCGAACCACAGGGTACATTCCCGTTGTTTCTTCTATCACAGGCCCCCTGCGCTCATTGATGGGCCTCGTTCAAATCGTCGCTTATGGAATATTCGCTATTCATAGCTTTTATAAAGGGCAAAAGGAACTTCAAAAGAGCCATGTGGTTAATGTTGAAAAGGGATTGATAAATCTGATTCGAGGTCTTGTTGAGTTTATACCACTTCTGGGTAACTTTCTTTGTTTGACTTATGAAGAGCTATGGCTCAAAGAAGCGGCTCACAAAGAGGTAAAACATTCCGGATCATGTTGGCCTTTTTCTTTTGGATTCCATAGAAGATCAGTTTTTGAGGATTGGTGCGATGGGGAAGATTGGTTGAATAATCTTCCATGTCACAAATAAATTCCTGACAAGAATTCTTGACTCTGTGTGCTTACGATTGCCCCTTTGTGATAGATAGCATAGACATCGTAAGCGAGGCTTGGGAGTTCAAGTTACTAAGGCTTCACCCTTTCTGTTTACCAAGTAGTGCTGCCAGGTTGTCGTTAATGGCCTTCAGTTCACGAGCATGCTCTTCATCTCGACGAAGAAGCTCTTCCCGTAATAATTCTACTTGTTGTCTGAGACTTAACGATTCTTGGGGGGAAGTGGTTTCGCTTATAGGTGGTGGGGTTTTAGCTTTTTCTTTAACGAATTTTTTATGCACTTGCTTAAATAGAACTAATTGGTTTCGTAGATTTTCAATAGGTCCGAAGAGAGGGTTTTCTGCTAGGGTTTTAGGAATGCGGTTTGGAATAGCATAAGTAGCAAAGCTTGAATAATAGGTCTTCTCAGTTGCCGGCCTCCCAATTATTGTGGACCATCCTTGGCCTGCTCCTATATCCAGATACGATTGCAGGTACCTATCCAAGTCTGCTTGAGTATATAGAGATGTTTCCATGTTCTGGAAATCGCTTTTTTTCATGCCTAGCAAATACGATAAAACTCTCATCACTTGAAGGGAAGATTCGAGCTTTTTTCTTCCTAGGAGATATGCAGGCGAGGCAAATAAGGAAGTGGCAAAATCTTTGCGACGCCTTACGATGTCGGAGTTGATTCGGGGGTATAAGGCAAAGTCTTCAACAGTAGGATCTTCAGCAGTACAAGCACTATGAAAATTATATTGTGTATGCCCGGTTTCCCAGGTGTATCGGGAGTATGGTTCAATAACGGAAGTGAGATCGCAGTTTCTACCCACTCCCAAGGCTGCAAGGGCAGCCTCTTTTGAGGTTTCTATGTTAAGTCTTCCACAAAAAAGACGAGTGCCATCCTTACACATAAAATCTGCCTGAATCGACATTATATTAATGCTGCAATAGCTAGGAGACCAATGATACTCTATTTCTCCCAATTCTAATCCTTCAGCCAAAAAAAGTGTAGTCTCTGTCTTCTTCAACACTTCTTGTGCCGCTGGAGATCGGTAAAATTCTAAAGGATGGAGCTCAGAAGGGTTGTAACCCCAGGATGCAATATAGCCACTATTGGGAGATCCTGGCAAAACAGTGGTCTTGCGAATTTTTCTATTTACCATGCTATTTAGCATGGTTACTAGAGAATCCATAAGAGAAACTTTATTCCCTAATTTAGTCGAAAGTTCTTGGTTTGTTCCCTCAAGAGCTTGAGCTTCTAGCGTAAACAAACCTTCGACACCTGCTTGATAGTATGTAACGACTTTATCCAATACCTCTTTACTCCGCATAAACTCTGCGATATCCAGTAGAAGCTTGGCCTTTGCAATGATCTTGTCAATCAGCCTACATTCAGGATCGAAGGGAATCTGTTGCTTTTGCATTTCTTTAATTAGGGGTAGCAACATTTGTAGAGCATATTGAAACATCACGGGGTTGGGGATATCTTGGGGTTGGATGCCATTGGGAAGAGTCATTCCTAAGCTTTGCAAGAAGTGCATTACGTACCCAATGAAGTTTTCTCCTTGTCCGGTTGTTAAAATTTGACTCATGATTTCAGGAGAGAAGCTATTAATGTTATAACCATTAAAACTGGTTAAAGGTGGCTCCTGCCCTCGAAGCGCTGCGACTAAAACCTCCGCATGATCCATAAGCTTTTCATCTTTCATGTTTGGATCTGAAAAGGTTCTTATGCCATTTAGGACATCTGCGAGTATGGACCAAGTTTTTCTGAGATCTTTTGAAATAATCGCCTTGAGGTCTGTTTCGATGAGATGTTGGTGCACTAAAATCTCTTTTTCGAAGGTCTCTAAGTTAAATTGCAAGACGTTTACTTGTTTTCCGACATTTCGTATTGCGAACATGGTTTCACGGAGTTCTTGATCTATGTGGTAGCCCCAGGCATCCATACTATTTATGATTTGCATACCAACTAGAGCGATGGAATGATGTACCTCTTGGAACCTTTTATCCATCTTTTCACAGATAAATTGTCCCCATTGATTTATCGCAGTTACTGCGGGGTCTGCCTGTTCTTTTTCTTTCGCAAAAAAAACGACAGCCATGTTCATAAGGGCACCGATAAGAGCTCCATAAGGACCTCCAGCAGCAAATCCTGCAGCAGCTCCACTCCCAATGCTTTCAAAAGAGCTTTGAATGTCTCTAAAAGCTTCCACGATATCCATGGATGCCTTAGCCATAGTTTGGATCTGCGTGGCGAGGTGAGTATTGCCATAGAGTCGTGCGACATTCGCTGCTATGCCGGCAAAGTTTTCTACATTGTATCTAGCTTGTTGAAAGTCGTTGTTTTTTTCAAATTCGTTTATTATTTTTTGGAATTCTTGGCTATCCACTTTTTGCTTGGGATCTTTTAGTAACGCTCCAAGTTTCCAATTTGTTATGATTCCTTTATCTACGAGAAATTGAGCCGAGCTGGCCACTATATTGACTTTCTTTTCTTCTGCTTTAGAAAGAGCTTGTGTCAATTGATTTCGAACGATCTCTTTTGTACCGGTCTGGGCAAAGTAATTACCTGCCTGGCCCAGATCATATTTAGGATCCAGGGAGAATGTTGTTTTTCCGGGGTTGGCTAAAGCTTGAGAACCAAGATTTATCGCACGTTGAAAGATCGTATCTTGAATAGCAACCGGAAGCCCATGTTCTCCGGCTGTTGCTAAAACTTCTGCGGCTTCCATGGCTGTTAAGAGTCCACCTCGAACAAAAACGTCCATGGCAGTGCTCCAATTCACAGGTCCTCCATGAACCGCTTTTAGCATGCCTGACGTACCTAGTTTGATATCGGTAAGAGCTCCCAGTCCAAACATAAGGCCTGTAGAGAACATACGACCTCTTCCGGTCTCCTTCAAACGAGTATCGACTTTTTCAAAAAAGGGAGTCATAATGTCAATGGCTCCATGTAATGAAGAATCTATTTCTTTTCCTGCGAGAGAGTGGAGCCCTCTGCCTAAAGCATCTTGAGCGATTGCTGCTTGAGCGCATACTAGAAAACCTCTTCCTGCCATGTACAAAGCGCCATCGGCGGCTCCAAGTATCGCGCCTGGAACACCACCTAGCGGAGCTCCTACCATGGCCCCCAAAGCAGCCCCAGCGGGCGCTGCTTGAGCTGCGCAGGTAAGTCCTTTCGCAGCTACCATAGTAGCGCTCATAGTGAATTCGGAAAGTACAGGATGTTCCTTTTGGAATTGCTCAGCAGCGATTGCGGCTTTTTCAAATCCTTCTGCAGCAGCATCTAATTTTCCATAGAGAAGAGGTTGTCCTGAAGGGGCGTTTATAGCTTCATTCCAGGCTTCAGAGGCCCTTTCAGCTCGCTCTGCAAAAGAAGGAACTTCTAAAGCTGATGCTCCTTTAGGGGCAAATAAAAGCCCGCCGATGGGACCTAAAGCTACAGCACCAAGAGCTGAGCTACCGGCTTCTATCCATTGATGGAGTCTGCTATGAGAAGGTTCTGCTGTATTTACTGAAATGGAGTTAGAGGGAGGCGTAAAATCTGGTTTTGTGGGAGTGGAAGAGTGTCTTGGCTTTTGTAAAAGAGCGGGTCTTGCTACCATTAGGGGTTGAAACTCATTAAGTAGAGCCGAAACTATAACAAACGTAGCAAAGACCTTTTTAGAAGTGCTAGTTAGGGGTACAGAGGTTATTGAGGAATGGGGCTCTGAAAGGAAACTTGGATCTAGTCTTCTTGAATTATGGGAGGTCGTGTTTCTGTATTGCTCTAGATGTTGAAGGTTGGATTGTCCATGGATGTTTTGGGGTTTTTGTAGGTAGGACCTTGCTAAACTATGAGAATTACATCTGTGAGTCATAAAAACCTTCTTAAATTGTGTTTAAATTAAATTGATCAATAATTATTACGCAAAATTCTATAATTACACCAGAAGTTTTTTTAACCACTGCTTATTAAGTTGAGGTAACTTGCTTATTTTTTTTTAAAAAATTGATGAAAATCTTTTCTATTGCAGATGAGGTAGTCAGGGACCCAGTCCTCTTGTATAAGAATTTAACTTAAAGAGAATTGACCTCTTTTCAAAAAACTCTCCGGAAGGGGAGACGAAAAAGAATAGGGTTTTTTAGAAAATGGGTCTACAAAAGCAAGGCGTGTGGCGTGAAGAGCTAAACGGCCTATAGGATTTATCGTAGATCCATATTTTTTATCGCCAAGAACCGTGTGTTTTGCTGCATTACATTGTACTCGAATTTGATGCTTTTTTCCTGTTTCCAGTTGAAGACGGAGTAGAGAGTATTTTTCATTTCTTTCTATCACTTCATAATGGGTGATAGCAAGTGAGCCTTGATCCGGAGTGGTCGTGGTTACATGAAGATTTTTCATTTCCATTAAATAACTTTGCCAAGTCCCTTTGTCAGGAAAGAGCTGCCCTTCCACAATGGCTATGTATTCTCTTGTAATATCGTGGTGAAGAAAAAGTTCTTTAAAAGCTTCTTGACCCATTTTTCCTTTAGCAAACATCATGACTCCGGATGTTTCTCTATCTAATCGATGGACGGGGAGGATCGAGGAGAGGGTCTTTTCTTTCCTAAGTCTATACCAAGCATTTTCAGAAGGGGCATCATCTAACGGCACACTTAACAACCCTTCGGGTTTTTCGATAATCACAAAAAATCGATCTTCATATAAAATCTTGATGAGACCGGGAAGGATCTTTTCTTTGGGTCCAATCGTTAAGAGATCACCACTTTTGAGTGGAAATTTTTTTTTACTGACCTTTTGGCTGTTAACAACAATTCTTTCATTTTCAATCCACGTGAGAAGCGTTCTTTTAGAGCTGTCCGGATAGAAAAAACACAGAGCCTCTATAAGAGTAGAAGGAGTGGCAACAATATGTCTCATAACTTTGTTTGTAACTTTTAATTCGATGTATAGTATATATAAAAAAAGATATTTTGTGCACCAAACATGTGGAAAAAAAGAAGAAATTTTTGGGATCTTTTATTTAGAAGAAAAAAATCTTTTACCAAAAAAGAACATTTTTTTATTTCTATAGATGAAATTCAGGAATTTGAAAAGAAATATGGGTATTTTTCCGAGTATCCTTTAGTAGGTAAAGTTTCTTCCGGTGCAGAGGATGTGGATCTGGTAAAGAATCTTTTGGAAGCTATTCATCCTCAATTACAAACCCCGGAACAAAGACTTTTTATTGTAGGTGAGATTTTAACTAAGGTTTTAGCTTATAGAGATTTAAAAGTTGGGATGGACATTCTTATCCCGTTTCAAGAAAAGAAAACTCTTTATACTGTAGAAAAAGTCTTTGACCTTTGGCATGGAATGCCGGCTTTTGGTTTGGTTCCTCATAAAAACTCTCTTTCTCCGATTCTTTTGTTTCGTGGTACGGATTTTACTTTTACCTCGAAAAGAGGTTTATCATCGATTTTAAGTGATCTCGATTTTTCCGGGCCCGGATATACGACTTTTTTTAATGCGAGACATCATCTGCAAAAATGGTTGAAAGAAAAGGCGAAAAAAGGGAAGAAAGCTAGAGTGATGGGATTTAGTCTAGGAGGGGCTTTTGCTTCTTATGTTTCTTTGTACGAAAGAGATAATATTAGTCTTGATGAGCCTTCTTTAGTTTATCATACCCCAGGGGTTCATAGAAAAATCTTTATAGAATGGGGACAAGTAAAAGCCAAACATCAACCACCCCTACTTGTGTTTATACACCCTAATGATGTGGTTTCTAAGGTGGGAACTATTCTTGGATCTATTTATACAATTTCTTCAAAACCTCAATTACCTCCTCTTTCGGCTCATGTTTCTTTAGTTTCAGCACAGAATGAATTTGCTTGTCACGGAGAATAGAGGTGTATTTATTTTCATTGATATTGTATAATCGTCGTTTTTAAGTGAGACAACAGTTTATGAAAAAATTAAGTATATTTTCTTTAGGTATTGCTATATTTACCATGATGTTTGGCGCGGGAGATATAGTTTTTTCTTTACATGCAGGAAAGGAAGCTGGAAGTTTTATAGCAATCACTTTGTTTGGCTTTTTGATTACAGCTGTATGTGTTCCGGTATTGGGTCTTCTGTCTACGATTTTGTATGAAGGCAGTTATCATAAGTTTCTTTATAACTTAGGGGTGGTTCCCGGAGCTATACTCATTTTTATTTGTATGTTAGTGATTGGACCCTTTGGGGCGATTCCCCGTTGTCTTGTGGTTTCCTATGCATCGATGCATGCGATCTTCCCCTCTCTTTCATTATTCTGGTATAGCATAGGGATTTCGTTATTGATTTTTGTTTTAACTTTTCGTGAGTCTCGTGTTGTCTCTATATTAGGTCGATTTTTAGGACCCATAAAAATTTCTCTTTTGGTTTTAATTATTATTTTAGGATTTTTCTCTTTTAAATGGTTTACTCCATCTTCTTTAACTCTTTCGCAAAGTTTCGTTTTAGGATTAAAAGATGGAAATTATTCTATGAATCTTTTTGGGGGCGTTTTTTTTGCTAGTCTCGTTTTTGAAGCGATGAGGAATCGAATGGTTTCGGATACTCAAACTCCTAAATCTATGATACGTCAAGGGGTTCGCGCGGGATTGCTCGGAGGGGGGCTCTTAGCTCTTATTTATATTGGTTTTGGGGTTTTAGCAGCCATTTATAGTTCCGAGTTAAAAAACATTCCTCAAGTAGAACTTTTGAGTGTTTTAGCTACAAAAGTTTTAGGCTTTTGGGGTGGAATTTTAGCCAATTTAACCGTAGCGGTTGCTTGTCTTACGACGGCAGTTGCTTTGACAACCGTTCTAGCCGAGTACATAAGTGTGGAGATTTTGAAAAACAAAATCCCTTATATTTGGGCTTTGCTTTTGATAATTTTAATTACCGCAGGTATGGTCAATTTAGGATTTAATGGGATTATGGTGGTCTTATCTCCTGTTATTGGGGCATTGTATCCATCATTTATTGTTCTTTCGA
>JBAXUO010000249.1:0-1924 GCA_037129625.1 Chlamydiota bacterium | reverse complement strand
AAATATGGACTTGAATTGCTAGAAAAATGTAATCAAATCGATGAAATTATAATTCTAACTAATACTGAAAATGACGAAAAACTAAAAAAAACAGGTTTTAAAACTATCATGCAGGACGATAAAATAGTTTTTGATATATTAACGGGATTTCAATTTATTAAGTCAAAAATAATATCTAAAAAAGGTTCCTCAAACCAAAAACTTCGGAAAATAATAATTGGGGTTTCCAAAACGCTCTGGACCATAAAAAGTACCGGCACTAGTACGTCATGACTTTCCTGATCGGGCAAGGCAAATAACAAGTAAGAGGTAACACCATACAAAAAAAGATTGATAATCGCCACTACCCCCACCATCGACATTCTATACATTCGAAATTTCATAAATCACCTCTTATAAATCCTCTACAAGGAATCTAAATACGCTTTCCCTAAAGAAAATTCTATTTTCTTTTTTTCCTTTTTCGAAATGATCCCTTCCAATACTTGATCTGCTAACACCTTCCCGAGTTGGACACCCTCTTGATCAAAAGAGTTGATGTTCCAAATAAACCCTTGAAAGGCAATTTTATGCTCATAGTAAGCTAAGAGACTACCCAACGTATAAGGATCTAATGAATTAGAAAACAAAATATGGCTGGGGCGATTGCCGGGGAAAACTTTGTTTGGGTTCTCATTTTGTTTTCCGACCGCCAAAGCGATGGACTGAGCCAATAAATTAGCGAGCAACTTCTCTTGAGAAGTCGTTTTATAAACCTCCAAATCGGCCTTATATTGAGATTCTAGAAATCCAATGAATTCTACCGGAACTATATCTGTTCCCTGATGTAACAACTGGAAAAAGGAATGTTGACCATTGGTTCCCACCTCTCCCCATAAAATAGGCCCTGTGGAAAAATCCAAAGCATTTCCCTTTATATCAATCCTTTTTCCATTCGATTCCATAAGACATTGTTGCAAATGTTGAGTAAACTCTTTCAGTGCTTCACTGTAGGGAACCACAGCCTCTGTAGAAAACCCTAAAAAATTATGATTCCAAATACTCAATAGAGCTCCAAATAACGGAAGATTTTTCATTCCTTTTTCTTCACAAGCGACTCTATCCATACTATGAGCCCCTTCTAAAAACTTTTTATAATAAGCAAAACCCAAGGCAAAGCCTAAGACAACTCCACCGCACATCGAAGAAGAAGAGAAACGGCCTCCTACATAGTCCCAAATATAAAAACAAGAGAGATACTTTGATGGGTCGTCCATAGGGCTACCTTTACCTGTAACAGCGACAATATGTTCTTTTGGGTTGATGCTTTGCTTTTTAAAAGCCTCTCGAAGGATTTCTTCATTACTAAAGCTCTCCAAAGTTTTTCCGGATTTGGAGACGGAGACGACTAATGTTTTTGAAAGATCGACTTGACGAAGAATAGACGCTGCATGATCGGGATCCACATTGGACAAAAAATGCACCTTTTTTTTCGAAAGATAGGATAAAGCCTTATAGATAGCTTTGGGACCTAGTTCTGAGCCCCCAATTCCTATCTGAATCAAATCGGTAAATCCTCTTTTTTCGATTTTCTTAAGAAAAGTTTCTAACTTCTCACATTCTTCTAAAGCCAATTTTTTAGCTTCTTCCGCCTTTTTTGAGGGCTGAGGATGATCAAAGAAATCGCGCATTGCCGTGTGTAAAACAGAACGGTTGTCTGAAGGAAACCCTATGATGTGGTTACAGATCTGACCCTCTTGCATTTTTTTCATTTTCTCTGAGGCACCCATCTCATCTGCAAGGGCAAAGAGGCGCTCTATGACGGTCTCATCAACTTTTTCGCAGCCATAAAAAAACTTCCAACCCACATTTTGTACAACCATTTTTTTAATTCTTTCTTCGGTCAATACCTGGGGAAGATCGAGAAAGTGAGAGGCGCATTCCT
>JBAXUO010000248.1:0-1950 GCA_037129625.1 Chlamydiota bacterium | reverse complement strand
TGAATATTTGATTGCGATACCTTAGGCGTTGGAATAAAAAGACAAAACAGAGCAAATTGAACTCCTAAAATAGCTATAACCAAAGCATAAACCAATAAGATTACATAGCCCTGGTAGGTAGTCGAGCTTAACCAAGAAAGCTGCACCCCTTGCACGATCGCAAAAAAGAGAAAGGAGACTAGAAACTTTTTCTCACAATGAGACAAAAACTTCCAAAAAAAAGCCCATCCGAGGGTTGCAGCAAAAAAACCTAAAAAACTGGTCCATGCAGGCTCACCAAAAGCTACAAAGAAAAAAGAGACAATCAGATAAAGAAACTTCATATTTACATTACTAAAGTGAAAAAATTTGCTTCAAATATAAGTTATTTTTTAGGTGCCGGGGCTTTTCCCTTTTGAGTCACATAGGCTAAAAAGGCGAACAAACCACCTAATATAGCTAACTCTCTCATAAAAAGATTAAAGGAAATCTCTCGAGTCGTCCCATCCAAAAACCAAAAAGGATGAAATAAAATAATGGTAGGTAAAAATACTAATACCAAAAGAAAAGCTCCTAGGCGAATCTGCCAACCAAAAACCAACATCAGCCCGCCAATCAATTCAAGGCCGGTACAGACCATAGCAATCGTTGGTGTATAAGATAATGCCGATGAGCAAAAATCTTGCAAAGTCACCCAATAACTCACATAGGTATGCCAATCACAAATAGCCGTCGTAAATATCCTTTCCGTATCTTGCCAATCGAAAATTTTATTCACTGCAAAGAAAATAAAAACTATACCTACAAAAAAACGGGCAAGAAAAGATAAAATAACCTGACTTGTTTGCATATTTTTCCTTTTTTTTTTGAGTTTCTTGGTTTATACTCTTTTCGTTATTAGGATACTAAAATGATTCCTTTTAGAGAATACCATCTTTTTCTTATTTTACAAGAATATGAAAGTCAACATAAACCTATAGATGCTGTGCTCAGTATTTACTTCCGAAGTAATAAGAGCATCGGGTCTAAAGATCGTAAATATATTTCCGATACGCTATACGCTTTAATGAGGTGGAGAGGGCTACTCGATTTCCTTATCAAAGATAAAGGGCCTATCACTTGGGAAAAAAGATTGGCCGTATATAAAGAGCAGTTCCAACCGCAAAAATATGAAAACGACGTTTCGATCCCACCACATATCAGAGCCAGTTTTCCCAAAATTTACTTCGATAAGATCAAGGCTTCCCTTGGAGAAGAAAAAGCGTGGGATTTTTGCTTAACCTCTAATACTCAAGCCCCTTTAACCATTAGGGTCAACCGACTCAAAAAAACAAGAGAAGAGCTCCTGGCTCTTTTGAAAGAAAAACATTTTGTTTTTCCTTGCGCTCACGCCCCCAATGGCATTTCTTTCCAAAAAAAAATCAATATCTATGACCTACCGGAATTCCATGAAGGCTATTTTGAAATCCAAGACGAAGGTAGTCAGCTCATAAGCTCTCTTGTCGAGCCTAAAAATGGAGATTCTATTCTAGATTTTTGTGCGGGAGCCGGAGGGAAAACGCTCGCCATAGCCCCTCTTTTGGAAGGGAAGGGACAGATATTTCTTCATGACATTCGAGGTTGGATTTTACAAGAAGCAAAGAAAAGATTGCGAAGAGCGGGCATACAAAACGCACAAATAGTTTTACCGGAAGAGCTTAAACAAAAAAACCTAGAAAAGAAAATGGATTTCGTCCTACTGGATGTTCCGTGCAGCGGATCCGGGACCCTTCGAAGAAATCCCGGTATGAAATGGCATTTTCAAGAAGCTCAATTTCAAGATCTGCTTCATTCTCAAAAAGAAATTTTTGAGAAATCCTTATCCTTTGTTAAACCCGGTGGTAAAATTGTTTATATTACCTGTAGCATCTTCCGAGAGGAGAACGAATCCCAAATAGAATACTTTACCCAGCATTACCCGGTTAGCCTATG
>JBAXUO010000247.1:0-1954 GCA_037129625.1 Chlamydiota bacterium | reverse complement strand
CAGATTTCATAAAAAAATTTCCTGTCCTATAAGGAATACAGAATTTGGAAAATTTTTTGAAAGGAAATCGTCTAAAAAAATATCTTTTTCCAAAAAGGCTTTCCTTGTCCATAAAAAAAAGTAGCTTTTTTCAATGCACTTTCGTTTGAATTCTTTGTCCGAACTATTCTTTGTTCCTTCCAATCGGAAAAACTCGAAAAAAGAGTTCCCATGTAACAAATGTCCTTTGCTTTAGAAGGACAAAGATCCATAGCCACCGGCAAAGTAGCTATGAATTTTTTCTTTTTCTTCCAAGAAAACTGAGCTTCCTCATGAGAGTGACCTCTTCGCATGGCTTTGATTTTTCTTTTAGAAGTTCCCATAATTCTAAAATAATCCTTAATGAAAGAAGGCGTTAAAACAAGACCGCAACCTCTGTTAGTGTTCAAAGATGGCTTATGCTTAGACACGTCTCCCCAATTAAAAGAGGTGACTCCCTCTTTTCTTTCTTTTTCAATGACGGTTCTGTGCTCAATGAGAAAATCTTGGACACGTAAAGCACTAAGAAGAAATTTCGCTTGTTTTTGATCTAGGGCAGCCATTTGCAATGCACTTTTTGCTTTAGAGAGATTTCCTTTTTCTAAAAAAGTATAGACCTCTTGGATTTCTTCGATTTTTTTACCTCGAAGAGTCGTTGGAAGGAGATTAATGAGTCGATCGCTTAGAAGGAAAGGTTTCTTTTTAGAAATAAACAAAGAATCATTTGACTTGTCCGATTCTAGTAAAGGATTGACATCGATATCAGGATCTAATAGACCATGGGAAAAAAGAGTAAACTTTTGTTTGTCTCCTTGGTTCCCTAAAAGAAGCGCTAAAGGAAGTGTTCTGTAAAAGGATTCCAGCTTACTAAAAAAACCCCATACCGAATCCATTTTTTTCATATCGGGGCTTCCATACATCCGATTTAGAGTGGTATTTTCATGATTGCCTCGTAAAAGGACAACCTCATCGGGATTTAGGATTTTTAACCACATGAGAGTTGAGATCACTTTGCAAGCATCGGGGCCTCTATCCACGTAATCACCGAGAAAAATAAGAGCGCATTTTCCTTTCCATATGGGGGTAACTTGAAATTTATCGTTCAAAATTCCCTGTTTTTGTAATAGCAAAAGATTAGCTTTCAAGCTGGCAAAGTCTCCGTGAAGATCCGCTCTATAAAAGAATGTACTTTTGGCAGGAAGGGTTTTTTTCTCTATAAAACCCAGATAATCATTGGAAGGGGAATGAAAAATTTTTCCATATAGATTGAGAGTTGTATACAGTTCCAAGCGAGAAACGGTCTGCTCATTGGTTCTTTGTAAGAGATTTTGCAAAGCGTGGGGGATTCTTTTATTTTCTTGGATATGAAGGAAAAAGGAAGTCAAAATACATAAGGCACCGGTTCCCAATAAAGCGCCAAAAACGATTGGGACTCCTGCAATAAGAGCTCCGATGGAGCTTAAGATAAATACTTTTTCTGCGACCGAAGTGATTTTTTGGGTGTAATGAAAAAGGGTCAAAGAGTGAAAGGTATAGGTAGTTGGGAGTTTTTGGATAGCAAGTGTCATGTACATTCCTTTTAAAGGAGAATACTTTAACATTACAAAACGAAAAGAAACAATAAAATAATTCAAATTAATATAAAAAAGATTAAAATTTTAACACATGTTTAAAATTAACCTTATTCCTATTAATTTTTAAAAAATATAGATTACCGACATATGCTTTGACTTTGCATCGTATCTTGACAACCTGCCTGGTAACCTTCTTGGTAACCATTTTGATAATAATTGGATGCATTAGAATTACCAATCAAAAAGCCTTGGTTGTAACCTTCCTCATAAGCCTCATTAAAAAGCATCACAACACAAACTGCCGGATCCAAGGCTATTGCGAATAAAACTTGTTTTGTAGACGAGTTGACTAGTACATTTGT
>JBAXUO010000246.1:0-1956 GCA_037129625.1 Chlamydiota bacterium | reverse complement strand
GGGTGAATAAATATTCGCCCATGAAAACTCACAAGTTTGATTGGTGTTTTTATCAGTCGTCGTTTGTGTGTTTTTCAACCAATTCCTTTCGGAGTTGACACACCAGGTACACAAAGTTGGCTGGAAGCGGGTTATACTGGCGAAGTAAGCCGGCTGGAAGCCCCGGCTCTACGGGTTGGGATTACGCTTACGGAATGTCCATGCGGTCTTTGTATGCGACCAGGATATATCGGAAAAGCTGCGTAACGCGCTATAGACGAAGGAACCGTTCGTCTTTCTCAAATCGCCGGATTTGTTCTTTCGCTTCTTGGATCTTGCTTTCTGGGGGTTCGTTTTCTTTGATGTGTTTAAGCTCCCATATCTGCGAGTTCTTCACATAAAAATCACAAACGCATGCGTTTCTTAGAATTATCTATGAAAGAAAAAAATCTGAAGTAATAGACTCAAGGGTTGCTAACCCGATTAGCTCAAAAAGGCAGCTTAACATGGCAGCGAAATACGGGTACTTACGACCGGAGATTTTTGTTTTCCTGCTCCTTTTGAAACTTTAGGATTTCTTCTCTAGTAAACCCTAGTATTTCCGCTACTTGGTCGATTGGTGTGCCTCTTTCCAGAAAACGAATAGCTGATTCAAGTCTGCCTTCTTGCCGCCCTTCTTGTCGCCCTTCTTGTCGCCCTTCTTGCCGCCCTTTCTGGTGTCCTTGCTGAATTCCGTCTTCTTTGCCTTTGTAGTAGTTCTCTTCGTAAATCCTCTCTATTGCCTGCATGCTATTCTCCACTCCTTTGCAATTCTTCAGCTCTTCTTGTTCTTCTTCTGTAATGTTTTTCAATACCGATTGTGCCATGCTCTGGATGTACATCTGAATCAACATCTTTTCCTTCTCATCTAACGTTTGTATCATTTCTAATACCATCCGAAAGATTTTTTCTCGGTACTTTTTCACGATTTCCGTATGGTTCAATAACATGTAAACTCCCAAAGCATTATTTAATTCTCGTAGCTTCTCTTCCGGAATCTTGTTCAGCGTTATCACCAGTGACTTCATCGTTAGATAATACTGGTCGATTTGCTCTACTGGCCGGATGAGTTCTTTCATGTTTTCTGGCGCTGTCCATTTCCCTTCTCCGTCATAATAGATTATCGGAATTATCGGCGGGAATCTCCAGCGAGGTGGCGCCTTTTTCGTTTCTTGATCCTGCGTGTCTTTTTCTTTCATTCGGTCTTTGTAGTACTTTTCGTAAATCCTCATCGCGTATTGCGTCATTCGAAAACTCATGTATCGTTCGACTTTGCTTTGATGTTCTATAAGGGTATAGACGAAAGTATCCCGTGCTTGATAGCGAATCCGATAGAGTACATCACTTCGATTCTCCGACAGATCCATTCCGATGAAATCGGTTTTTTCTGGAAAGAGATGCTTTTCTGTGACACCTCGCAACTCCGGTATCAGAAAATGTACAAATTGCAGGAAGAAGCTTTTATCTGCCATGATTAATTGAAATGCTTTATCTTTTTTTCTTTGCTCCGCAGGCGCTTTCTCATTTTCGTTGTACTTTTTCTTCATAAATACCTCCTATTGTTGTACGGGTTCTTTCGCATACACCAGGACCATGGTATCGGCGGAAGCTAAAAAACAGCACGTTACAAGAATAGTTTTGATAATGAATCTTATGGTCTTCCGTTTCTACCATAAAGTTTCAATCTCCTCGTGATTTCGATTCTGTGATGGTTCTATCGAATTATAGCATAACCAGAAACGAATACACTAAGACCTGGTTCTGATCAGTTCAAAATCGCCTATCCCGTACGGAATGCGTTTTTTAACTTCGGAAGTATTCGTCATTTGCAATCACCAACCGAAAGAATTATTTCGTTTTTGTAGCACAGCCCAAAGCCCCGAAAAAACCACTTGGTATGACGCTACAGGTGCGTACGTTATAAGAACTTGGCCAATA
>JBAXUO010000245.1:0-1961 GCA_037129625.1 Chlamydiota bacterium | reverse complement strand
GAGATAGCTTACCATAATTAATTGTTATGGTGCTTTAGAATTTTGAACTCAGCATTGCCAGAAAAGAAATTGGTTCTTTGTCCAAAATTTGCATTACAATTTTGCATGCCTGTTCCCTTTTTGAAATCGGAAGGGCTGAATCTCCTATAATACTTCCTAACGAAGAAAAATATGAAAGTTGTACATTTGGAGAAATCGCGCCAAATTCAGGCAAACGTAAAATAATATCCATAGAAGGTTCTCGAAAAGCTAAAAGATGAGGTTCCTCTATTATCGACGCTAAAGAGTCTACTAAGGAATCAAAAGCATTGGCAGGTATCCGATATTTTGAGCATAACGATATAATCGTTAAAGCAACAGGTCCCTTACACTCTGTTAAAGTGGAATCATTTAAAATATTTTCTAAACCCTTTATCGCGTTTTCCAAAGCAGATTCGGGAAGGTCCCTTCTTTGACACAAATGTAACACGGCTTGAGCCAAGGGCTTTTTCAATGGAACATGGAGTGGATGCTGAATTTCCCCAATTACTTTCATTAAAGAAGCTATGCAAGAAGAAATATTCTCTTTTGGAAAAGAAGGGTCATGAGAAATTTGCAATATTTCATTGGCTGCCAGGGTCTTTCCCTGGATGTTTAGAGAATCAAAAGAATTACTAACAGTACCCAATAAAGAATCTATTTTAGCGGTGAGAAAGATGGACTGAAACTCGAAAGAAGGATTTAGACTGGGTATGAATGAAACGAAAGACATAGCAACCTTTTAGTTATAGATTAAAATTTTAACATTAATAGCTAAACAATAGACAATTATAGTATTTTTTAATTAAAAAAACAAGAAAAATGCAATTATTTCAACAAGAATACTATATAAATAGATTAAAAAGTAGCCAAAACCATGATAACCGTTAAGGCGTATACCTCCAATTTATTATCTAACTTATTAATCTACAGAAACATAGACCCTAAGCTCCATGCAATGAAAAGATAGATCGTCATAGAAAGAAAATCGTTCACAGCCGTAACTATCGGCCCGGAAGCTATCGCCGGATCTACCCCAAGCTTTGTAAAAAGAAGCGGAGATACAGATCCCAAAACAGTTCCGGTAAAACAAGCCCCAAAAAGCCCAGATCCAACAATAAAACCCAGTTTCGTTGGCGTAATACACGGTGAAAAAGGCATTATAAATTGAATGGCATAGACAATAGAACCCACTCCAATACCAAAAACTACCCCGGTACAAAGCCCAATGAGCAGCTCTTTTGTAATAGCATCCCCCCGATTTCCCGGAGATAAAAGACCCACCGCCATACTTCTTACCAAAACCGTACTGCATTGAATCCCTACATTTCCACTCATCCCTGTGATTAATGGAACAAAAAAGAGGATAATGGTTAAAAACTTTTCTTGCTTTTGAAAGGAAGACATTATGCCCACGTTGATTAACCCAACAAGCAAAGTAACCACAAGCCAGGGAGATCTCGTCAAGAATCGTTTGTATACCGGTTGAGTTATCGAAACCTTGTCCGCAATACCCGCCATCTTAGAAATCGTTTCGTCAGCTAAATCTTCCATCGTTTCTACGACATCTTCATGAGTTACCACTCCAATAAGGTGATTTTTCTCATCGACCACAGGAAGTGAGGAAAGTTTATATCGCTCTACAATATCCACCACTTCTTCTCTAGTGGCTTCAGGAGAGACTTTATGAATGACGGGCCTCATCACCTGTTTTAAAGGAAGATGAGGAGGGTTAATAATTAAATTTCTACCCAAAACTAATCCTTGAAGCTCTCTTTCCGTGTTGTAAATGTAAATACCACGGGTAAAATCAATTCTAGGATAATCTCGAATATAGCTGGAAACTTCTCCAATCGTCATTTCCATAGGAAAATAAAAAAACTCGTTGGACATGAGTCGTCCGGCACTATTTCGATTATGTTTTTTTAGTTCTCGAATTTTAC
>JBAXUO010000244.1:0-1965 GCA_037129625.1 Chlamydiota bacterium | reverse complement strand
AATTTGATCCGCAAACCGGACCTCCCTCTTTGGTATGGAACCAATAGCAGTTTTTCCGCACGAACCATCCTTGTTTATGTTCCGGGTCATCTTCATCTTCAATGAAGGTGGCTCCCCTGTCAAACTTTGGTTTTTTGGGTTCATCGGATAGTTTCTTGAAAGTATCCGTGAATATCTTTTTAGATATTCTGAACTTTTTGGAAACGTATTTAAAGAAAAGGTCAGCCGAAGCGGGATCCTTCAGATCAATGAAGTTCTGGCAGATTATGGAAATTGCATCGGATTGCTGAAAGATATTGTCACCGGCCCGGGTTAACAAGATTTCAGCTTCGCCGCAGACCTTTTCTTTTTGCCCGGCATTTGTGTCAAGGAGATCGATAGTTTCATCCACGGAATATCCCTCCTAAATCATTAACACCAAGAGCCATAATCTCATCAACCAATTTCACTCTTTCCTCAAATTCACCGGTTAATTTCAAATGTGTGAGTACAGAAATGTGCATATTGATTTCTCTCTCGTGTGCCAGAACAGATCGTAAATAGAGATTTTCTTCTTTCAGTGCGTAGTTTTCTTTAAGCACCCAATTGAGATTTTGCATATAATCCCAGGCATACTTCATAATATCACTGGTTTTCTTCCAGAACTTCCAGGATTCAGTCTGTCCCGTTTTTAACTCGGAATTCGCTAAAAGGGCATTGACTTCATGGAGCCTGTCCATAAGCATACCGGGGGCGCCCTCGTAGAGGGATCTTTGGATTTTGTCCATACAAAAAAACTAAATGGATTCAGGAACCTGATGGATGCACAGATTATCTTGTGGCACGTCAATTTCACAGTCGATTGCTACAAGCAGCTCTTCTATTCTGGTTTGAAAAGCAAAAACTTGAGTTGCATGATGTACCGCTGACTCTTGGTCTGATTGTTTACAAATGACACTTGACTTCTGGCTAAGCTTTAAATAAAAATCGGTCAAAGCGGCTTTTATTATAGTCAAATCCTTTTGGCTCATCAATGAAAATGTTTTCATAAGATCGGGTCATTAAGGAGATCTATTCTTTTACGCATTTCACTGATCCGGACTGCATCTTCTTCTACAAGCCTTATCGCTTCTTCAATGATTATCGGATTATAATCATGGTGGACAGGATTCATGCACCGGGAGACATATTGCAGGGAAAACCTGATGTCTCTGTCCAAAAGCCTCGTTCTTATTTTCTGAACACTGCCATAGGGTAGTTTATTTCTGAGTTCTGCTACGTATTCTTTTCTGTTTGTCATACTGGTTAGTTGGTTTTGAGTTAGGGGTAGTTAATAATTCTCCCATTTCAGGGAATGAATCGACAAGTTTATCAGCATTTTCTTAAGTCCTCCATTACTTCACTTTCAAAGTAAAAAAGTTTGCCCCCGATTTTATGAGAGCGGATGATGCCTGCCTTGCTCCATTTATGGAGTGCAGGACGACTAACCCCGATCATTCGACAGACATGAGGCGCGGTTACAGGTTTTTCGATGATTGATTTTTCGTTCATGGTATTTATTGAATTTTACGAGCGGCAAAAGTATCAAACCGGAAATTACTAAACGGATAAAGTTATTAACAACTACTTGATTATTAACGTTATAGTAACGTTACTATAACCTCAGAATAACCTGTTATCAACAATAAACAACCTAAACTGATTATCTCTTAGCAGTTTAGAAAAGCCGATTTTTCTTGAAAAAATCTAAAAAAAAAATCATTGCCAGGAATTTTTTTTTACTTCCAAAAAATCAAAAAATATGGGCAAGAAAATCCTTGGTCGAAAGTGAAAGAAAAGATGTAAGGAAGAGATCTATTAAAAAAAAGTTAGATTTGCACTAACACAATTTATCAATGTTTACAGGCGAAAACAAAGAAAAAGCCCAAACAACAAAATCGAATGATTTCATCGTTTGGGCTTTCAGAGTTGACAGAAAATTTGACA
>JBAXUO010000243.1:0-1966 GCA_037129625.1 Chlamydiota bacterium | reverse complement strand
GAACCTTAAGAGGCGTAGGTCAGAAAAGACACTCATAAAATTCAGGATAATCAACAAACTTCTAAGCTATCTTCCAAGCCATCAAATTAACACTCAAACCCATAACTTTCACCTTTAAAGCTAATCCAATAACTTGGACCAATTAAATATTAAAGTTAACGCTGTCCATCAGCTTTAGCCTAATGATAGGCTTGCGGGTTTACCATAAACTGGTACAAAAATGTTATAGCTAAAACAGCAACTTGATAGGAGATGATAGGAGTTAATAGATATGAGTGGTGATAGGGCAAGGGTTTTTATCAGTTGCGGTCAAAAACCTACTGTTGATCTTGCAGAAATTAACGCTAATAATGTCAACCAACTTATCCCTGAAATGACAGTGGCTAAGAAAATTTTTGATAAGTTATTGAAATTAGGCTATGAGCCATACCTTGCCCTAGAGCAACAAACCCTTCAAGGAGTAAAAGAGGGCATTTTCAATCACTTGGAAAATACTGAATACTTTCTTTTTATAGATTTTGAAAGAGAGGGATTATACAAAGAAGGCACGATTAACTTTGATAGCGGAGAATGTAGAGGTTCACTATTTTCTAATCAGGAATTGGCAATAGCCACGTTTCAAGGCTTTGAAACTTTGGCATTTCAAGAAAAAGGCGTTAAAAAAGAAGACGGCATATTGAAATTCATACAAGCGAATGTAAGTCATTCAGTGACAGAAAGAAGTTACCAAGTTTCGTTATTTTAGAGGTTAAGAAAAAATGGAGTCCAAATTGGAGAAACGAAATAGTGCTTGACCCCAATCTTGTATTTGATGACAAAGTATTAAATCCATCCGAGGGGCTAGGCAAATACTACCATATTCAAATAAGAAACAGTCATAAGGACAAGTTAGCTCGTAACTGCATTGCTTATGTGGAGAGAATTACAGATTTGAAGACGGGTGTAATTCGACAACCAGAATTTATTGAGTTAAAATGGAAAGGAGTTTCTACCGTTGGTGTATCAATTCCTCCTAGAAATTTAAGATGTTTAGATGCGTTGCATATTAACTATAGCAACCCTTCAGTTGCTATGTTGGGAATAAACAAATTTATTTGTGATTTTAGCGGCTATATTTCTGCATATCAGATTGCCGGACCTGGAGATTATCGAATAGACTATATCGTATTTTCGGATAATTTACCAAAAGCAAGAAAGAGTTTTCTTCTTCACTTAGGCTCTAAAATGGATGATGTATGCTGTATGCCTCAAAAAATTGAAGACTAAGTCACAGTTAGCCTCTAGGCTGTTGCTGCTATCTTCTCTATGTCAATGATTTTCATCACTAAGTCTTTACCGAGATTTTTTGATGCGCCTAATACTTCTATGCCTATGATGCGCCCGTTTTTGTCTAGGTCCAAAATCACGTTTTCCGCCAGTTCTTCACTTACGTCATATTTGGCTTTTCGTATCCAAATGTACATCGCATCGGCTTTTCGGTCGTATTCAACTTGCACCATGGGTCAGGGTCTCCTTGTCCAATAAACTGTGGTAACAGTTATTTTATCATTGCTCTTTTCACAGATGGCTTTTAGATACTTATCGCCATACTTCTTTACAGCAATAGACCTGCCAAGCCGAGATGGAACAGTAAAGTATGGTTGCAGAATGGTTTCTTCTACCTCAGACTTTGAAATTCCTCTAAATTTCATCCGTGCCTTCGCATGCTCGCTATAGGTGATAGCCATTTCTATTCAAATGATGTTTTATTGCGTTTTGCATAAAACACTTGCCCTCCTGCAAACTTGAAAACTGCCGACTTGAAAAATTGGTAAATTGGTCAATTCGTGAGGGTTTTTAGGGGTGACTTGTTTTCCACTCTTTCCTGTTAGCGAAAGGGAGAGATTTGCATGGGAGGTGAGAGATGCAGTAAGATAGCGATTTTGGGCTATTCTGCTAAAGCCCAGTGCATAGGCAACTCGCCGTC
>JBAXUO010000242.1:0-1981 GCA_037129625.1 Chlamydiota bacterium | reverse complement strand
CTAGGGATGAAGCGGGGAATATCTACTTTGTCAAACAGCATCGTCCCTCCATTCAAAAAGATCTTTTAGAAATCCCTGCAGGAATCATGGAAAAAGGAGAAGAAGCTATCACTTGTGCGCAAAGAGAGCTGCAAGAAGAGATAGGCTTTATGGCAAAAAGGTGGATTCCTCTTGGGAATTTCTATACCTCTCCCGGTTTTTGCAATGAATATGTTCATCTTTTTCTAGCCTTTGATCTCAAAAAAAGTATACTAAAGCCGGATGATGATGAATCCATTGAGGTTGTAAAAATCCCGGAAGACAAAGTTCGTCATATGTTATTAGATGGGACTTTTGAAGATCTAAAAACAGCTCTGGGTATTTTTTATTTCCTTGAATGGCAAAAACACAAGGAAGCAATATGGCCTCAAAAAAAACACCTCTTTTTTTCCTAATTCTTGCGGGAATTGGACTTATTATTTTTAGTTTACCTTTTCTTTGTTCGGTGCCTCCTGGGAAAACCCTTTTACTCTATCTATTAAAAAGTGAAAGCAAAGACACGTTATCGATAGAAAAACTTCATTTTCAATGGAGTGGGCCTCAAACGATTGAAAATATCGTTATAAATGAATCTCATTTCTCCCTGTCAGGTGATTCTCTTTCGATAGATCTTCCCTTTGTGAAATTATTGAATCTTAAAAAACATCTTCTTTCCTCTAGAGGGATAATAGAAGGGAAAAATTTTTCTTTTTCTACATCTACTAATCATTCAAAATTATTTGCAACCAATGGAAAAATTCAATTCTCCAAGAAAAAAGACTCTATCGATATTTTTTTAGAAGGAAAAACAGAAAAAGATAAAAAAAGCGGTTCCTTTCATTTATCTACTCAAATTAAAGCTTCCTCTTTTTGGAAACATATGAAAAACCCTTCGCTTTGGAATATTTCTCTACAGAGCTCCCTGCAAGACTTTCCAATTGATCTGCTAGACACTTTCTTTCAACATGTCGAAGGTTTGTCGATAGCACCTCCCAATGGGGCTTTGCAAGACTTTACTAATTTGAAAGCCACCTTTTTCTATGCAGATTCCAAAGGGAATTTAGATATCGATCTTTCTTCACCAACACAAACTTTGTCTGCCGGACTCAATTTTCTTGAATCACAAATCGATTTACAAAGACCTTTAGAACTTTCTTTTTATCTCACAGAAGACATGACAAAAGAGATTCGGAAAAACAATCCAAAATTTCCTTTGCGAAGAACAAAAACACCAATAGGGATACGAATAGATTCTAAAGGATTTTATTTACCGATTCGCCCCTTTGCTCCGTCTATTTTTCAAGTCGGTCATGCCTCGGTTGATTTAGGATTAATGGTACTGGAACACATGTCCGCGCTAGACCCTTTATTTGATTTTATGAAGATGAAAAACCCATCCGGGACCGTAGAAGTTTGGGTTACTCCGACAAATATACAAATTGAAAATGAAGTTCTTACCTTGGATCGAATGGATGCTCTTATTAATCAATCGATACACATTTGCATGTGGGGATCGATAAATATGAAAACCAAAAAGGTTAGAATGATACTAGGAATACCTGCGGACACATTAACACAAATATCCCATTCCATTGATGTATCGGATGACTATGTATTGCAACTTCCGATGAGAGGAACTTTGGATCACATCAAAGTGGACACTTCTAAAGCGTCAGAGCTTGCAACTGAGATGGTTGGCAAACAAATGCAATCGCTAGCCGGAGGTTCTCCTTGGGGATCTATTGTAGGTGGTATGATGTCAAGATCCACCCTGAAAGGAGAGGCTGCGCCCCCTCCCAAAAGGCCATTTCCTTGGGAAAAATAAAGACACAGAAGATATTCTTCTTTTTTTTATTGAAAAAAATCATAATTTTTAATTAAACTTCTTTTCCTTAAAGGATAATTTATACCAATTAAAAACCCTGTAGAATCTTGTTATTCATTATTTGATAAGCTACACAAA
>JBAXUO010000241.1:0-1997 GCA_037129625.1 Chlamydiota bacterium | reverse complement strand
AGTAGGAACAGCAACGTTATTTTCTCCTATAACCTGGTATGTAACATAGCGTTTTCCGTTGGCCTCATCATGAGGTAGGTATAATGGACCACTAATAATTAATCCACGCGATCCATCCATTTTGTTTATCAATTCTCTCATGTATTTATTAACTTTATCCCAATAAACTCTATGAAATTGAGGAAGTTGTGGGCTACAAGTTGCTAGAGGGAATTGGGTGTTGAATATCCCATTTTCTGAAATATCTAAAAGTGGAGCAATGTCAAATCCAGAATTTTGATAATCCAAAATTTTGGAACGCATACTAGAAGGGATAGTTTCATCTTCATAAAACTTGATGTTTGTCATACTTAGCCCGACTTCTCTATGGTTGATCACTTGCAAGGTCCACGCAGGTCCTTTTGTTTTTCCATCATAAGCATAGGTGCACATGAGAGTCTGGTCATTCACTATTTGTGTTTGAGGCAGATTATTATTAGGGCTTGACAATGCGAAGAAAAAAATAGTGCCACTAATTCCTAGAAAAAAGGAAATTAAAAACAGATAGAACCATTTAGGGATCAGACGAAATATTCCGACGAAGCTCTTCTTAATCGAAAGTTTTTCTTTTTTCACCAACAAACCTCCAACTGTACTTTCTGTAAAGCCATTTAATTTCAAATTATCAATGTTACATAGAGAATGCAAGAGAATATTTTCTGTTTTTTAATTTTAGAGGACTTAAAAGCTTCCTGTCATAAAATGCCCGTGCTGGTTCGAGTCTAGTTTCGAGCAATTTTATAATTAGCAAGTTACGAAATTTATCTTCAATATAATTTTCAGCTGGTTTTGTCTTTTTTGGCATTACTGGGCCAATTTTAGGCTAATGCAAAGAAAATCAATGAGCATATATCAAACATCTGGCGGGAAGAACGATCTATCATGCTCAGGGTTGATTAAGAGGCCCATGCAAATTTTTGAAATGTCTAAAAAGGGACCGCTTTAATCATAAAATCATTAATCAAAAAAAATCTTTATCTAAAAAATAAAAGGAACTATGATTCCATTCCTTTGTTGGGAAGTGGATTTTATGAGATCTTTCTTTATATTTCTTATGATTGCATTGGAAATGTATGCCGCTCCTTTAGCTTTATTTCCTGCTTTTGAAGGGAATTCTTCCGGATGGATTGAAGGCTGTGTGGATTCTATTACAGGATGTTATCGAGAACAAGTAATCGATTATATTGTCGATGGGCCTGATCCTCTTTTCATAGAACGAAGTTATACCAATAGAGACTATAAGACAGGAAAACAGGAAGGGAGTTGGGCTTTTTTTCCTCATTGTACTTTGGTTGTTGGGGATTCAAATGAAGGGAAAAAGGGATATACGGCGAGTCCCAAAGGGGGGTATCTTCCGCTTTCTATACAAAAAAACTTTCCTGCTGGAAAAATTCATATAAATGATTGCAATGGAATAACAAACTGTAGCCAAACTATTTCTGGACAAACCCATCCTCGAAATATTTTGCTGAAATCTATTGAGGAAGGGTACGAGATAATTACGGGAAATGGAACCAAACGTACCTATGTAAAGCAAAAGACTTTCACGGAAGAAAACTGGAATTTTTTCGGAGAGTCATTTTACCAAAGCTGCGCCAAGGAAATTCAAAATCCTATCTATTATGTGCTTGTCCAAGAAAAGCTTCCTAGTGGAAATATGATTCTTTATGACTACAACGAAAATGGTTTGCTTTCTTCTATTACTCTTTCAGATTCAGAGAAAAGTACCATTTTGAGTTGGATCCACTTGGAATACTCTGAGAATCAGATTCATCTCAAGACAAGCGATGGAGAAGAGATTTCTTATTTTTTTATTAATGGTCTTCTGACTAAAGTGCATTCTTCTTCACAACCTAATATCGAGTATGAATATGATGACAGCTTGTGCAGAAATTTGTGTAAAAAAACCGATTCTCATAGAAGCTTAGAAATTATTTATGATGAGACATTTCGGGTTA
>JBAXUO010000240.1:0-1998 GCA_037129625.1 Chlamydiota bacterium | reverse complement strand
CGATTTTTCTAAGGACATCGATCCTTTCAAAACGCTTGAGTACATTACGCTTTTTAACGGCTTTACTAGCTTTGCCATAACTTTGATGTCTAGACATGGGAACCTTTACTTAATTTTAGGAATAAATACAGATTGAGCTTCAATACCTACCACAGCATTTTCATGCTGTTTAAAGCCTAAGGGAAGAGCTTCTTTTTTGGGACCTGTTTTTTGAATTAAAACAGAAGAAGATTTTCTTTTTTTAGGGCATCGGTGCCTTCTTTCTTCTTGTTTACTGATACGTGTCATAAAAATGCTCCTTTTTCATAAATTATAGTAAGAAAAGAACAATTCTTGCAAGAACGTTATCTGGATTCGATGAGAAAACCTTTTTCTTTATAGGCGTAAAACTTTTTTTGAGAAATTTCTTTTTTTTGTGGGGAGGAGGTATCTTCCAATTCATAAATTCTTTTACATGAAGCGCTAAGTAAAGGTTCTATGGTGAGATTGAATACGTAGGAAGGGAGGGTAACGGGCAAGTCTTTAGAAATAATAACCGTATAAGAAAAATCTTCAATTCCGTGGGGAAGGCAGCTTTCTTCGGGGATTTTCCAAAGAAGATCATCCACGAACTTAGCCGTCATATCATCTTTGACAAAAAAAAGGAGCTTTTCCTTCTTAGAAAAATGAAAATGCGCAGCCTGAACAAGTTTCGATAACTTGTCTTCAGGGGTTTTGATCGTAAAAAAAACAACAACTTTGTTATTCATGGCTTTCCGATAAGATACCACAAGAGATAATAAATTTGATGGCTTCTTCGTTATTTTTTTCAACTTTTTTGACAAGATGTTTGGGCACAAAGGCTAAAAAACCGGAAATGGGGTGGGGGGAGGTGGGGAAGAAGACGGTTGTGATGGCGTGGGGGATCAGCCTTTCGATTTTAGGATGATTTCTTTTTAGGGCGAGGCCGAGTACATAGTTATCTAAAGTGGAGAAAGGAATCAGAACAGGGTGTGAGAATCCGCTCGCTGTTTTATTAGATAAAAATACTTTTACAAGATCCCTTGAGACATGAAATATCGATTTAATAAGGGGGATTTTAATAAAAAGATGGTGGGCTTTATTCAGCAAGGTTTTAAAGAAAAACCATTGAGCAAAGACTCCAAGTAAATAAATGAGAATAAATAGAAAAAGCAAAGAGGCTGCGTAAGATAAGATGATGAGCAGAGCATGTGAAGTGTGGGTGGGGAATAGGTGCTCGAAGCTTTGGGTAAACAGGGCAAGAAATGGGCTTGTGAAAAGACGAATCATGAAAAGCAAGATAACAATGGTTAGGGTGAGGGGTATGAGTAAAATGAGTCCTGCAATGACTTGTTTTTTCATTTTTTATTTCCATTCATAATAACCCCGCAAGAAACGATATATTTAATAGCTTCTTTGGGAGTTAAGGTAGTTTCTAGAATATCTTCTTTGGGGATTAATACAAGAAATCCGGATGTAGGGGTTGGGGCAAATGGGATGAGGACGGAGGCGAGGTTTCCTGAAACAAACGGGGAGTTGTCGTTTGTTAAAAAACCCAGAGCGTAGGTTTCTTTATTAGGGTAGGGGATTAACACGACTTTTTTAAAGGAATCTTTTTTGGATAGAAAAAGGCTTTTCAATATATCTTTGGTCGTTTTATGAATATTTCGAAGATAAGGAATTTTTTGTACGATTTTTTCTCCGATCTGAACAAAGTAGTGTAAGAAAAACCATCTTCCCAGGCTCCAAGAGAAGAGAAAGATAAAGAGGAGTATGAGTATTTGGCTGGTATAGGTGATTACTTGTTCTGGGGAAAGGATATAGATCCCGACATTTGTGATTCCTGTATGTTCGATAATTTCGGAGACGACTCCCATGAAGGGGTTGGTGAAAAGGTTAACTAGGAAAACGATAACTTCTATGGTGAGAGCGATGGGGAGAAAAATAGCTAGTCCCATTAGTAAATTTTTTTTCATAGAGCTCCTTTCTACTTTCTCT
>JBAXUO010000024.1:0-12587 GCA_037129625.1 Chlamydiota bacterium | reverse complement strand
TAACTGGACCCATTTTCTTTCGATCTTGATACTTTCTTTTTCTAAAAGATGGACAATATCTAAAGAAGAAACGGAACCATACAATCTTCCTTCGGGATCCACTTTTACAACGATCGTAAAATGTTTTCCGTCTATAAGCAGTGCTAAATTTTCAGAATCCTTTCTTTCAATTTCTGCGTGCTTTGCCCTTTCCGCTTTGAGTTTTTCTTGAAGTAAAAGGGTATGCTTATTCGCAATAACACCTTTTCGTTGCGGTAAAAGAAAATTTCTTGCGAAACCACGTCTTACAGAAACTACTTCTCCACTTTTGCCCAAATCTTCCACATCTTCTAAAAGAAGAACAGTTTGTCTAATTGCCATAATTCATATCTCCTTATTCTTCTGCTACAAAAGGAAGAAGCGCCATATGTCTTGCTCTTTTAATGGCGACCTTCAACAATCTTTGATGATAACAAGAAACTCCGGTAATTCTTCTTGGGAGAATTTTTCCCCTTTCGGTGATGAATTGACTTAAGTTTTCAATATCTTTGTAATCAATTTTCATTTTTGAAGCTGTAAAAGGACAACCCTTTTTCTTCTTATTATTTATGAGGGATTGTTGCTGTGTTCCCACATTTCTTTCTCTATCTCTTTCTCTATCTCTCTCCATCATACTATCCCCTCTATACGAGTTTTAAAGGTTGAAATTCTAACGTTTCTCTTACTTCCTCAGCTGAGAGAGTCAAATAACGAATTAAATCTTCATGTAAATGATACTCTTTCCAAAGTTCAGATACCAAAGTAGATCCCAAAGAAAAGTAAATTACATAGTAAAACCCTTCTCTTTTTCGATTAATTTCATATGCAAAACGTTGTCTGCCTCTTTCATGGATCTTATGGATTTCTCCACCCTTTTCAATAATACTTTGGGTGATCTTCTCCAAGGCTTTCTTTCGTGCATCTTCACTAAGTGTAGCATTTAAAATATACATGCCTTCATATAGGCGTAAACGTTCATTTTTCTTCATTCTAGATCTTCTCTTTTTAATAATTTTTCTTTTGCGCGAATATTCGCACAATTCATGGCTTTATAAATTCCTTCAAACATCCAAAGCTCGATGATTCCTCTTGCCTTTTCTAATATTTCTCTAAGCTTCTTAGACTCCTCTTCAGTAAAAGGGGTCAAAACATGATCGCTAAGATCCTGATTTTTACCGATCCCAACTCTCAGCCTGGCATAAGCATTAGTTCCTAAAGAGCTTTCAATACTCTTTAATCCATTATGCCCACCCGAGCCGCTATCTCTTTTCAATCGAAATTCTTCAAAAAGAATCTCTGCATCATCGGCAACCACCAATAAATTCGAAATCCCTATCTTCCAAAAATCAACAGCCGAACGAACCGACTCCCCGCTTAGATTCATATATGTCTTTGGCTTTAGCAAAAAAACTCTCTTCCCGTTGATCTCTTTCGTCGCTACCCATCCTTGCACTTTTTCTTTCAAGCGAAACTCCATTTGATAGTGTGCACAAAGAGCATCAAGAACCATAAAACCCACATTATGGCGGGTCTTCTCATACTCTTTTCCGGGATTTCCTAGACCTACGATCAAATAGTTTTCTTCCAAGTCTTACACCTTATGTACGCTTTGAAATCACGACCACAACCTCACTTAAAACAGCAAGGGGTCTTACTTCTTTAGGAATAGCAATATCAGACAATTTCTTCGAATTCATGATTCCTAAATCTGACACAGAAATCTGAAAATCCGAAGGAATGTGCTTGGGCAAACATCGAACTTTTACCCATCGTATCACTTGACGGAGAGTTCCTCCTAATTTCACACCAGGAGAGTCCTCTGCACCAATACACTCTATAGGAACAGACACATCGACCAAAACCTTATCTTGTAAAATCATAAAATCGATATGTAAAATTTGATAGGTAGTTGAATGGTATTGAATATCTTTCACAATGGTCTTAAGGACTTTTTTTCCATGCTGTAGTGTAAAGATGGTCGTTGGTAAATGACCTCCTTTAACTCGTCTAAGAGCCGCTTGAAACTCCGATCCTTTCACAAAAATATTCTCATTCTTCTGCCCGGATGCATAAATAATCGCCGGAATATCCCCTTGCGCTCGTATCTTCGTAATCTCGCTTTTCTCAGCTCCTTTACGTTCAAAAACTGTAAGCTCCATGATTCTCCTAAAAGTAAAAATTCCTAAAAAAGAAGAAGAAAAAGAGTGTTTAACTCTTCAATTAGATCAAAAAAGACTATCATTATGCTTTCCAAGAGTTTACTCTGCGAGTTTCCTCTGCCTTACGCACAATGCTCAAGAAGTCTTCTGTGTACTAAACACCTTATTCTACTTCTTTCATCAAGGCTATTCCCTATATATCTAGGGAATACACTCTTGGGGTGGAAGGACTCGAACCCTCGAATGGCGGGACCAAAACCCACTGCCTTACCACTTGGCTACACCCCAATAATAAATATGAATCATGGTATCAACCCAAAAGAATTATTGCAAGGCAGTTTTCAACTTTGTCCGTAAGGTCATACGGGAATATTTCGATAAAACATATCTTAAAATCTTTTACTGATCCCATTTAGAAAATTTTCTTGTCATCTTATCTCCTATTTGAAATGATAATTTTGAAGGTTTTTTTATGAATATTGTATTTGTTTCATCAGAAATTACACCCATCGCAAAAGCGGGGGGCTTAGGAGATGTCACCCAAGGACTTATATTTCAGCTTCAAAGACTTCAAGAAAAAGTTACCCTTATCGTTCCCAAATACAGTTTTATCGATGAAAAACACCTTCAATCCATAAAAATCCATTCCCATTTCAAATCTTACGAAAAAGGAATTTGGATAGATAATACTGCTTGGACAGCTCAACTGGAAGGGGTTCGACTTATACTCATCGAGCCACATCACCCAAAAAAATATTTTGAACGATCCGAAATTTATGGATATGATGACGACATACCTCGTTTTGCCTATTTCTCCAGAGCTGTTTTCGATTTTTTTCGACACGAAAACTTATGCATGAACATCCTACATCTTCATGATTGGCCCACAGCGCTTCTCTCTATCCTCTATAAAGACCTTTTTTCGAAGCCTACAGCAAAAATCGTACTCACCATCCATAATATCGAACACCAAGGAAGATGCAATACTTGGGATATGGATGACATAGGCCTAGAAAGCTCCGTTTACAAGGAAAAGTTAAAAGACCCGATTTATCCTTCTCTTAATCTCCTCAAAGGAGGGATTTTGTATGCAGATCAAATCACAACCGTTTCGCCAACTTATGCAAAAGAAATCCTTACTAAAGAATATGGCTATGGGCTAGACCCTCTTCTACAACAACACAAAGATAAACTTACCGGCATCTTGAACGGAATCGACACCGACTATTGGAACCCTCAAACCGATCCTTATCTTATGGCTAACTATTCAAAAAAATTGTCCGTAAAGGAAATTTCCTTAGCTAAAAGCATAAATAAAAGAGCTCTACAGAAAAAATTTGGCTTAACAGAACAAAAAGGGCCTCTTATTACCAACATTGGTCGATTAGTGGCCCAAAAAGGGCCAGCACTTATTAAAAAAGCCATTGAATGTACAGTAGAAAAAACCGGTCAATTTGTTCTTTTGGGAACCAGTCCTATTCCGGAGGTTTTAGAAGAATTCTCTCAATTACAAAAAAGTCTACCCCCATCTAAAGCTCTGTTTTTCTTTCAACAAAATGAATCTCTTTCTCACTGGATCTATGCGGCCTCCGATTTTATTATCATCCCCTCACTTTTTGAGCCTTGCGGGCTCACCCAGCTGATCGCCTTACGCTATGGAACCATTCCCATTGTTAGATCCACGGGCGGATTAAAAGACACTGTTTTTGAAACAATCAATGGGTATACCTTTTCGGAATTTTCTGAAGAAGCGATGAAAAAAGCTCTATCCAATGCGATTCAAGACTTTGTAGAAAATCCAAAAAAGATTGCCAACCTAATCCCTGCTATTATGAATGAAGATCATTCCTGGCTTGTCTCAGCTAAAGTCTACCAAGAGCTCTATCAAAAAGCATTAATCTCTTAAGTGCTACAAAAAAAAATCCTTTCGTTTTCCATTCGCTATAAAAATTTTATAAAATTAAACAAATACCATTTTTCTAAAAGAATATTATAGATTTTATTTACCAACTATTGATAAGTTGGAAATCTCTTAGTCGGTGAAAAATTATGATTGAGTTACAATCCATTTTACAAGCACCTGAAAAGGTCTCTTCTAATAAAGAAGATCTTTCTTTTCATCCCTCTTTTGTAGACGTAAATAATAAAATCAAACAATGGCAATCTCGATTCTTCTTTACCGTAGACGACACCGTTTTTCATGACTTGCACCTATTGTATTTGCTAGCCACAAAAAAATTTTTAGACCACCGTATTTCCATTCATCTTTTTCGTTTAGTGGTTGCCATTTATTTCATGCAAAAAAAACTTCTGCAATCTACCATCTTTTCCCCTCAATCCCGTCATTTACAGATCCGATGGATCCCTACTAATCTCCTTTTTCCTTTTGCTTCCAAACCTGTTCTTGGCTGTTTAATTGGTTGTAATATAATCGATAGATATGAACTCTTTGATGAAGAAAACATCCATCTAACCCTACAAAAATACTATCCATCTTTGCGCATTGTAAAAGAGAGTTCTTATGCTCATGCCTCTCCCCACAAGAATTTGAAATTTTTTTATCTCGAAATCGAGAAAAAAAACGGAACCCCATTCTCAGCGATTGAACAAAGAACTTTAAAAAATAGTTTAGAAGAAAAACTGAAAAACAGCATCCAAACGCTGGCGCCTTCTATTTTTATGGGAAACAACGACGAAGAGATATACAAAAACATCATGGTATTAAGCCAAGAGCTCGATTCTCTTTCTGATATTCCCCAAGCTTACATCGCTTTAGATCAACAAACGGGAATAGAAATCATTTTTCGGATAACACTAGTTTACATCTCCCCTTTCCATCGATTTTCTTTGCAAGAGCGTTTTTTTGAATGTTCTTTTATTTCCGAACGTATATTACCTGTGAGATTTTTAGAAGAGCGTCCTATAGAGGCCCATATTTTTCGTTTACTCCTACCTAGAGAAGCTTCTCTGTTACGATCGGATGGATCCTTAGACTTTCATTCAGCAAGGCAAAAAATCGTAGCATCACTCAAAACTGCTATTGGTGAGTTTCGAGATTACAATGGAGGAATCCTTTTCAAACAACAAGAGCTTCTTCATGATTTTAAGAAGCAGTTTCCTGACATATCCAATAATGACCTAGAATCTCTAGAAAACTTTTTTTACGGGATAACTCCACTAGAAAAACAGATGATGTTATCGCAGGACACTTTATCCACTCTTTTTTCCTATTTTCTTGACAACCGAAAAGAAAAGCTTCCTAAAGATGCTACCTATTCCTTTAAAATGTATCGATCCGACCACGAAATTTTTCTTATTGTTCATGGAGACAACTCTATATCTGAACTTCTTTCTTCCACATTGCAAGATCCATCCTTTCGAATGCAAAATATTGCATACAACATTCTAAAGACTGAAGAAGGGACTTTTTTTAATTGTGTTCTTTTGCAGGCCGTTAACGGAGAAGCCGAATCTTTTATCCAATTACTCCAAGAATCTTTTCATAATTGGCATAAAAAGAAAAAAGAACAGCAAATTTTACGTATCGGATTAGAATATTCCCTTTTTTCTCTAGACCCAAGGATTGGAGGAGAAGCCATTTCTGGAGAGGTTTTGCGATTTCTTTTTGAAGGGCTTACCCGCATCAATCAAAATGGAAAAGTAGAATGTGCAGTAGCTAAATCAATTGAAATATCCCCTGATTTAAAAGAGTATATTTTTAAACTTCGTTCCTCCTTTTGGAATGATGGAACTCCTGTTACTGCTTATGATTTTGAGTATTCCTGGAAAAAAATTCTATCCCCTGATTTTAAAACAGCCTTTGCGACTAATTTTTACCATATAAAGAATGCAAAAAAAGCGAAAGAAGGGGTCATATCTTCTGATCAAATCGGCATTGAAGTCCTGGATGATTTCACTTTAAAAGTCACTCTTGAGCATCCAACACCCTACTTTCTCCAATTAACTTCTATTCCCTTTTACTCACCGATTCACAGAATAATGGACCAACAACATCCTCAATGGCCCTATCAACATGGGAAAAATTATCCTTGTAATGGACCTTTTCCACTGAAGATCAATCAACAACAAGGGTATCAACTTGTAAAAAATACTTTTTACTGGGATATCAACAACATCTTATTAGATCAGGTTATCTTCAATTTGATGAATTCTACACAAGCCCTTCAGGCCTTTCGAAAAAAAGAAATAGATTGGATTGGCAATCCCTTTGGTAGCTGGCAACCCACGTTTGTTCCCGAAAAAGAAGATCAATTAATTACTCTTCCGAACAGCTGGATTTGTTGGTTAGTATTCAATACATCCAAGCCTCCTTTTAATCATCGAAAGATACGGCAAGCCTTTGCTCATATTATTCAACGAACAGAGCTAATTTCTGGTTCTTACTTACACTTACATCCTGCCTTCTCTCCTTTACTGCCTCACTTCTTAAAAAACCAACATTCGCTATTCCCCGATTATCATTTAGCAACAGCTCAGCAATTATTCCAAGAAGCCCTTGAGGAACTTAATATAGATCGAAAAAACTTTCCTTCTCTTAATTTTGTTTTTCACCAAAAAGGGGTTAGAGAATACACAGCTCACTGTCTAAAAAAACAATTTCAAGAAGGCCTTGGGGTAGATTGCACCCTCCATCCATTGCCATGGAGTGCAATATTTAATAAAATAACCTCTGGTGACTTTCAACTGGGACTGGTCCACTGGACATCTTGGGTTGACGATCCAGTATATACTCTCAATGCCTTTAGGTTTGTTAAGGACGATTTAAATTTTTCCAAGTGGGAACACGCTGAATTTCAAAGATTACTAGATGTAAGTGATCAAGAAATCAATCCTTTTCAAAGATCTTCCTATTTACTGCAAGCCGAGCACGTTTTATGTCAGGAAGTGCCCATCATTCCTTTATTTTATCAGCCCTATCAAAGTTTAGTTCATAAAGGATTACGTAATGTCTACCTCAATCAATGGGGTTTTTTTAATCTTACACGAAGTTTTTACAAAAAGGAGGTTTAAACATGGCCGCTATTTTACAAGATTACACTAAAGTTTCCATTTTTGAAGAAATAGAAACTCATCCGTCATGGCATGGACTTATGTCAGGTCTACATGCTGAAAAAATTCTTAGGGACCGAAAAATCCCTTATCTCTATCTTTTACGAGCCGGAGAACTTAAAAATGATTACTATGTAACTTTTATTCTTCCCGATTTTTCGATCAAACACCAACCCTTTATCATCACAGATTCATTCGAAGGATGGTACTATGAAAATGCCGGAGGAGGAGGTCCTTATATAGAAGAATCCATAGAGGATGTTCTTCATTTGATTATGCATTGCCAGAAAAAAGATTGTGTTGCCTTTGAAAAAGAATAGTTTTGGAGAGAAAATCATCTTAGGTTTTTTCCAAAGATGACAGAATCTTCACTAAATCAAAGGTTTTCTACAGGGGGAATCAGAGGACTTTTTTTACTCTTTTTCCCCATTTTGCTCATGACTTTTTCTAATTGTATTTTTCTTTTAGTAGAAAAATTGCTATTAGGACGACTTTCCACTCAATCGATGGAAGCCGCTGTCAATGTTGCTTACGTTTGTCAAATTTCTCAAGGAGCGAGTGTTGCCATTGCTATGATGGCTCAAGTTTTTATTGGGAGATGGTATGGGTCCCGTGAATGGCAAGCGATGGGCCCCGGCATCTGGCAATTTATTTGGTTCGCCTTTCTTTCTATGATAATCACTCTCCCTTGTAGTCTGATTGTAGGAAAATGGTATTTTCAAGGAACCATTGTTGAAAAAATAGCACTTCCCTATTTTTATTTTCTAAGCTCTATTAATTTTCTGTATCCCTTAGGAGCCGCCCTTTCTTGCTTTTTCGTAGCCCAAGGAAAAATTCACCTCGTTTTATGGACCACACTCGGATCTCAGATCCTAAAATTGCTACTCGCTTTTATTTTAATTTTTGGTTGGGAGTCTTGGATTCCTTCCTTTGGACTTTTAGGAGGCGCTATAAGTACTGCTGTAGCGCAAGGGGGGTTTTGCTTTATATTACTAAGCATTTTTCTATCAAAAAACCATGCAAAGATCTATCAATCTCGTGCTTGGCGTTTTCAATTTCGTTTATTTTGGGACTGCATTTATATCGGTTTTTTACGAGCTTTAAATCGGATTCTAAATTTTACTAGTTGGGCAGCAATTGCATTCCTTATGACTCGCAAGGGTGGAGATCATCTTTTAATCCTATCTTTAGGAGGAGCCTTGAATCTTTTTCTTCCCTTTTTAGGTGATGCTATTTGTCAAGCCCAAACAACCGTTGTCTCCCAAATTCTAGGTGCAAAAAAATATTCTTTACTGAATAAAGCCTTTCGATCGGGATTTATTCTCATTATTATCCTCATTGCTCTTGTTAGCATTCCCCTTCTCATCTTTCCCTGTGAAACCTTTCATTTTTTATTTCCTCGGGTGATATTAGATGAACTAATGATCCCCAGAATATTTATGGGAATCTGGACTAGCTTTGCTTTTCTCACTTTTGGCTATATACCGATCAGCTACATTTTAGCCTATAAAGACACCCATTTTTCTCTCTTTATGGGGGTAGTGAACTGGATTAATGGATATTTACTAATGTACATTGCTATCGAAAAAATATCTATTGCGGCCGAACAATTTTGGTTAGTTTTAACTTTGATGCATGCGACGACAGCTCTTTTATATCTCTGGAGAATGAAATATTTACAGAAAAGATCTTTACGTATGGTGGAGATCTCTACGCCTGCTCTTTCGTAGTCACAAAAATTCTTCTTACATATTCTTTATTAGAAATCACATAATCTACAGCTGAAATCACGCTATATATCGCAGCAAAAAGAACGGCATAAAAGCTCATGTTTTGCAACCAAGATAAAGGCAAATATCCCAATGTAAAAGGAATCAATAAAATGACTACAAAAATATTTACTGCGGCTTGAATGATCGCTTTTATTTTTCCACTTTTTCTAGCGCCCAAAGCAAATCCCTTAAGAGCACAAATCGTTCGTAAGCTGCTAATTAAAAATTCTCGGTATAAAAAAACAAAAACCAAAATCAAAGGAACTTGTACCCATCCTTGGGTAAAGGTAAAAAAGACCAACATACGGGTGATACTATCCGACATAGGATCAATAATTTTACCTATATCCGTCACCTGATTTTTCCGTCTGGCAAAATAACCGTCTAATAGGTCTGTCGATTCACAAAGTAGAAGAATAAATAATAAAATATAGGGAACCCAAAGAGGTGAAATCCCCATTTTTTCATACTGTAAATAGAAAATAGGGAACAATGGAATAATTAAAAGGCGGATAAAAGTAAAAAAATGTGCAATATTCACTTTTGCATCCCACTGTTTTTTTAAATCGTAATCGAGTTAATAAAAATTCAACAAGGTTTTTTTTCAATATCTTGTAATGCGAGGTCTCGCGATGCGAGGTCTCGCGATGCGAGGTCTTGCAATGCAAGCTGACCACAGGCGGCAGAGATATCTTTGCCTTTGGTATAACGCCATGTAGTTGGAATGCCTTCCTCAATCATAATTTGTTGAAACCTTTCAATGATTTCATTTTTTGGTCTTCTCCAAGAGCCGCCCTCAATTGGATTATAAGGGATTAGATTCAGACAAGCGTGTTTTTTCTGAAGGAGGCGGCTGAGTTGGTAGGCATCTTTTTCAGAATCATTAACACCTTCAAAAAGAACGTATTCATAGGTCAAGTCACGGCCGGTATTTTGAAAATACTGATCCATGGCTTCTAAAAGGTCCGGCAATAGGTATTTATATGCATAAGGGATCAGTTTTTGTCTGATTTCTTGATTGGGAGCATGTAAAGAAAGGACTAGGTTAATCTTGAGATTCTCTTGTCCTAATCTATGAATCCCCTCTATCACACCAACCGTAGAGAGAGAGATTCGTCTAGCGGAGAGTCCAAATCCTTCAGGAGAAATCATCATCCGAATCGCTTTGACAACATTATCATAATTTTCCAAAGGCTCTCCCATACCCATAAAAACAATCTGGGAAACGGATTCGTTTTCCGTCGATAAAAATTTTTGAATAAGTAAGACTTGTTCTAAAATTTCACCGGAAGAGAGATTTCTCTTCCAACCTTTTTTTCCTGAAGCACAAAAGGCGCAACTGACTTTGCACCCTACTTGAGAAGAGACACAAACGGTTCTTCTCTCTTCAGACTGGATCAGAACGCTTTCCACCAAGTATCCATCACAAAGTTTCCATAAAAATTTCTTAGTTTCATCTTCTTCTTGGATTTTAACAAGCTGCATGGAGGGAAACAGAAAAGATTTTTGTAATTTTTCCCGAAACGATAGAGGCAAACTCGTCATTAAAGAAAAATCTGAGATCCTATTATGGTAAATCGCTTGAAAGACTTGTTTTGCTCGAAATTTTTTTTCTCCTTGTTGTTCCATCCACAAGGACAATTCTTCGAGATTTTGTGAACAAAGCTCCATTATTATGCTAGCTGATACGTGTTTTGGAAAATATTTTGCATGGCAATATTTTGCATTGCAATATTTTGCCTGGCGATATCGGCTATTTTGGATTGCAAACTCTCAAACCGAATCGTCTCATTCATATCGCTGAGCATTTTTCGCAAAAGAGCCGTCTCATTTTTAATTCGGCGTTTTTCTAATGAATCACAAGAAACTTTTTCCATACAAATCCTTCTTCTAAAGACGAGAATATTTTACTCAAGATTTCTAAAAAAAACAAGGGTAAAAAAACGTATATATATATTTGTTAACATATTGAATTATAGGCAGTTACAACAAACTCTACTCGAAGCTCTGTTAAGTAAAAAGAGGTTTCAAACAAGAATCATTGTGAAAAACACTTTTTTTTCGATACAATTCTCTTAAAAACTCTCATAAGGTACCTATGTCTCAAGAAAAGAAAAAAAATCTGACCGACTCTCTAAAACCTATTGTTTCATTATGCAAAAGGAGAAGCTTTATCTTCCCAGGATCTGAAATCTATGGGGGATTTGCCAATACCTACTCCTATGGACCTTATGGAGCTGAGCTTAAAAAAAACATCAAAGACCTTTGGTGGAAAACCTTTGTTCATGATAGAGAAGACATGGTCGGTATAGACGGCCCTATCTTACTCCATCCCAAGGTATGGGAAGCTTCCGGTCATGTAGCCGGTTTTAATGATGCCCTCGTCGATTGTAAATCGTGTAAAGGGCGATTCCGTGTCGATCATCTCATCGAAGAAGCTCTACCATCCAAAAATGTCGAAGGCCTTTCTTTAGAACAGCTCACCGCTATCATCAAAGAAAAAAACATCCTCTGTCCAAAATGTAAAGCGACAGACTTCACTGAAGCCCGTCATTTTAACCTCATGTTTCAAACTCAAATGAGCAAAACCGATTCGGATGCCCATATTGCCTACTTACGACCTGAAACCGCTCAAGCCATTTTTGCAGATTTTAAAAATATTATCGACACTATGCGAGTTAAAATCCCTTTCGGAGTGGCTCAGATCGGCAAAGCTTTTCGTAATGAAATTACTCCGGGCAATTTTATTTTCCGAGTTATTGAATTCGAACAAATGGAAATCGAATACTTCATCAAAGAAGTCATGTGGGAAGAAAAATTCAAAGAATGGCTCGCCGCTATGCATGATTGGTGTACGCTCATAGGTCTTGACGCTTCGAAAGTCCATGAAAAAGAACACAGTCCGGAACAACTCTCTCATTATTCCAAGCGAACAGTAGATCTAGTTTATGACTTTCCTTTTGGAAGAAGTGAACTCTACGGCCTTGCCTATCGGACGAATTTCGACTTAACCCAACATATGGAACACTCCAAAACCAATTTAGAATACTTAGATAAAGAGACTCAAGAGCGTTACATCCCTCATGTAATCGAGCCCACATTTGGAGTCGATCGAACCATCTTAGCCCTTCTTTGCAACGCCTATGAAGAAGAAACTCTCCCTGATGGAGAGACCCGTACCGTCTTACATTTCAAACCGAATATTGCCCCCATCAAAGTGGCTATTTTTCCTTTAATGAAAAAAGAGGGGTTAGTACCTCAAGCGAAAGAAATCTTTCATCTCCTGAAATCAAAATGGAAAGTCGAATATGATGAAGGAGGCTCCATTGGAAAAAGGTATCGTAGGCAAGATGAACTTGGAACCCCTTTCTGTATTACTGTGGACTTTGACACTCTAGAAAATAAAACGGTTACCATAAGAGAAAGAGATTCAATGAAGCAAGAGAGAATACCGGTAACTGACTTGGTTTCTTATTTTACAGAAAAGCTCTCTTAAGAAGAGGTCTTAGGAGAATGTTTTGCGTCAATTATCTTTTCCGGTCAGCGACAATTATCTTTGCCGGTTAAC
>JBAXUO010000239.1:0-2005 GCA_037129625.1 Chlamydiota bacterium | reverse complement strand
AAACACAAAGACAGTTGTTTATTCCTAAAGGGTTTGCTCACGGGTTTTGTGTGTTAAGTGATTCGGCTCACGTTTGTTATAAAGTTAGTGCTCTTTTTGATAGCTCTACAGATAAGGGATTTCGGTGGAATGACCCTTTCATAAACATTGAGTGGCCTATTTCTGATCCTATTGTGTCCTCCAAAGATCAAACAAGTCCTTTTTTTAAAGAGCTTTTCTCATGAAAGTTTGGGTATTGGGCGCTTCGGGCATGCTGGGCTCTTCTATCGTAGAGCTTTTGAAAAAAAGAAATATTTCTTTTGTAGCTACCGGAAGAGAGGTTGATATAACCTCTTATTCTTCTTTAGAAACTTTTTTTCTCCAACATACCCCCACTCATCTAATCAATTGTGCTGCTTATACCCAGGTAGATTTGGCAGAAAAAGAACAAGAGCTCTCTTTTGCTCTTAATGTGCTTGGAGTTGAAAATTTGGGTAGTATAGGCCAAAATTTTGGGGTGAAAATTCTTCATTTTTCTACCGATTATGTTTTTTCAGGAAATAAGTTAAGCCCTTATACCGAAGAAGATGTATGCGATCCCGTATCCATCTATGGAAAAACAAAATACGAAGGAGAAAGAAGACTTTTGCAAAAAACTCCTGATGTCGTTATTGTCAGAACTTCTTGGCTTTTTGGATTTCGTAAAATAAATTTTATAGAGAAGATTTTGCAGAAAATGAAAGAAGAAAAAGAGGTCTATGTTGTGGATGATCAGATAGGAAGGCCCACTTTTTGTGACGATCTAGCTGATATTGCTATTTCTCTTCTGCCGTATCGAGGCCTTTTTCATTTTGCAAATTCACAACAGACTTCTTGGCATCAGTTTGCTGAAGGTATTTTCGAATTGGCCTCTCAAAGAGGCGACAAGCTTATATGTGAAAAGATAACTAAAACACAAACAGCCAAGTTTCCAACTTTAGCCAAAAGACCGATGTATTCGGTTTTAGATACAAAGAAAGTGGAAAATTTTTTACAAATTCATCCAAGAAATTGGAAAGAAGCTTTGCAAGACTATTTTAAAAGGAGTGAAAAATGAAAAGAAATGTACAAAATCTTATCGTCACCGGCGGATGCGGATTCATGGGGTCTGCCTTCATTCGATATCTCCTTAAGAATCCCTCTTTTAATGGAAAAATTGTGAACTTGGATCTTTTAACCTATGCCGGGAATTTGGATAACGTAATAGAAATTGCAGATGATCCCAGGTATGCTTTTGTACAGGGGGATATTCGGGATAAGATTTTGATTCTCTCTTTGTGTGAAAGATATTCCATTGATACCATAGTCCATTTTGCAGCAGAGACTCATGTCGATCGAAGCATTGATAATCCGTTGGCTTTTGTGGAAACCAATGTGAATGGAACCGTTTCTCTTTTGGAAGTAGTTAAAGAGAAGAAAAATATTCATTTTCATCAAATATCCACAGATGAGGTCTATGGCTCTTTAGGAGAATGGGGCTTTTTTACTGAAGATTCTCACTATTTACCTAATTCACCTTATTCGGCTGCTAAAGCTGCAGGAGATCACTTTGTTAGAGCCTATCATAAAACATATGGTATTTCGACAACCCTTTCCCATTCATCGAATAATTATGGCCCCTATCAATTCCCGGAGAAGCTTCTTCCGCTGATGATATCTCGTTGTTTAGAAAGAAAGCCGCTCCCTGTGTATGGGAATGGAAAGAATGTTCGGGATTGGCTTTTTGTTGATGACCATGCGGAAGCTGTCTATGCGATTATCACCAGGGGTAAAAGCGGAGAGGTCTATGATATTGGAGGGGGTAATGAAAGGACAAATCTAGAGTTTATCTCTCTATTGATCGATATTCTTTCCGATCTTCTAAATGAACCTAAAGAGAGCTTTAATTCATTAATTGAGTTTGTTAAGGATCGCCCGGGTCATGATTATCGCTATGCGATAGATTCCTCTAAACTGCAAAAAGAGCTTTTCTGGAAACCTCACCATA
>JBAXUO010000238.1:0-2007 GCA_037129625.1 Chlamydiota bacterium | reverse complement strand
TTTTGGCTACAATATATTTCTTCTTGGCCTCTTCTTCTTCAATCTTCACATAAATGATGTCTGCATTAACTGTTAAAGCCAAATTAGAAATTAGAGTCCATGGAGTGGTTGTCCAAGCTAAATAAAAAAGATCTTTTTCTCCTTCTGCGGCAAAAAGGACAACCAAGGAAGGATCATCTACATCTTTGTAATTTAAATTCGCTTCAAAATTAGAAAGTGGAGTTCCTAGCTGAGCCGAAAACGGCATTACTTTATACCCTTCATAAACGAGTCCCAAATCGTATAGTTTTTTAAAGACCCACCAAACGGATTCCATAAAATTTAGGTCCATCGTTCGATATGTTTGAGAAAAATCGACCCAACGGCCCATACGATCTACTGTTTTTTTCCATTCAGAGGTATATCGCCCGACAATTTTCGCACATTCTTCATTGAAAGGGCCTATACCGAAGGCTTCAATAGCCTTAGCGCCAAAGAGTTGTTTTTCTTTCTCTATTTCATTTTCTACCGGAAGGCCATGGCAATCCCACCCGAAGCGTCTAGGGACATGAAAACCTTTCATTGTTTTGTATCTGGGGACGACATCTTTAATGGTTCCGGCCAAAAGGTGACCATAATGGGGCAGGCCAGTAGCAAAGGGGGGTCCATCATAGAAAGAGAAGAGGGGTCCTTTTTTATGGAGAGATTTTTCAAAAATATTTTCTTTTTGCCAAAATTGTAAGATTCTCTCTTCTCTATTGGGGAAAGATTCTTCTTGCCGAGCGTTAAACATGTAAAATCCTAGGTAAAAACAAACCTCAATTATAGTTAAAGTTTAAGAAGTTGCAAAGGTTTTTTGAGTGAAAGAAAATGTTCTTTATAGTATAATGGGGGTATAAATCCTACGGGGGTGCACTGGTTTCGACTTGGAAACGAAGTAATTATGGCATGCAGAGGACGTCGGTTGGCCTCTTTAATCATCCGATACAATTATAAATGCAGAAGGTGAACACCTCGCATTAGCTGCTTAAACTTAACCGTTTAAACAACTCGGTAGCCCGCTAATCCGACCCGGAGTTGCGGAATCTACTGTCATATTTCCAGGTGTGAATTTTCCTTCCACGTACCTCTTAAGGAAAAATTCGAGAAAACAGGGGAACGGGTTTAATGGTTGTGGGGTGTCTTACATCACATTAGATCAAAAACATAAGACAATAAGCATGTAGTCATAGTTATGGAGTCTTCTGAGGACGAGAGTTCGATTCTCTCCACCTCCATTCCAAATTAAGGCTTCAGTTTTATAACTGAAGCCTTTTGTTTTTAGTGACATACAACGCAAAAATCACACCGAAAAATTCAGCTGCATAAAGCTCAATTACGCACTAGACTGGATGAAACTGCAGTAAAATCTTGTGATTTCTTACCCATTTGGCCTACAAAATATTGGCTAACTGACAGCAAACAATTTTCACAAAAACATGCTAGTTTTTGTGAAAAAACAGAGGGTAATCCGACTTAATCTTCGGTGCTTAACCAAAAAATGATTCTACAATTTTTTCGTATAGCGCCAAACACGCAAACTATCGGATTTTGAATCGGCAATAAATCCGATTTTTTCATACAATCTTTGTGCTTTTTCATTTTCTTTATTCACCGTAAGCGACGCCTCGAAAACATTCAGTTCTTTTAATTTTTTAAGAGCATATTTTACGAGTAAGAGGCCATACCCTTTTTTTTGATGATTTTTATCTACTCCGATCAAATCAATTGATCCCGTCTTGTCTTTGATGAAAAAGTTAACAAAACCTACAGGATGATTGTTTTTGCACAGCACAAAAGTATAGTGATTTTTTTCAGTTAAACACTTTTCTGTTGTTCCCGGAGGTTTGCCTACAAATTCATAGCTTAAAAATCGAGGATTCTCCTCAATAAGAGACATGACAAATTGTTTATCCTTACTATGATCATAAGGTGTTATATCAAGAAATTCATCAGCTCCTGAAACAAATTTTTTAGTCATTTCTTTTC
>JBAXUO010000237.1:0-2009 GCA_037129625.1 Chlamydiota bacterium | reverse complement strand
AGACAAGCAGGATCCAATACCGTTGATATTATCAATGCCGTTAAACAAATACTTCCGGACCTTCAAAAAACCCTTCCCGCCTCCTTAAATCTCTATGTTTTCTTCGATCATTCAGGCCCCATCATCGAAGGGGTTCACGATGTCTTACTCACACTGGTTATTGCTTTCATTCTTGTAGTGATTGTTACTTATCTATCTTTGGGAAAACTCTTTAATACCATTATTCCCTCTATTGTCCTTCCTCTCGCTATTATTGGAACCTTTTCCATCATGCTCCTACTTAATTTTAATTTAGATATTCTCTCTCTTCTCGCTATCACCCTTTCCATCGGATTTCTCGTGGATGACGCTATTGTAGTTTTAGAAAATAACGTCCGTCACGTTCAGATGGGGAAACCTCCCCTCGAAGCTGCCATGATTGGCTCAAAAGAAATCACAAACACCGTCATTTCGATGACATTATGTCTTGTGGCTGTATTCATTCCTATGCTCTTCCTAGGTGGCGTTGTAGGTCGACTTTTTAAAGAATTCGCCATAACTATTGTGACAGCTGTTGCTATCTCAGGGTTTATTTCTCTTTCCTTAACACCTCTTCTCTGTAGCCGATTTATCCCTCCCTATGGATCAGAAAAAAAAGAAAAAATGGAGTTACTTTCCGATCACCTCAATGAAAAAATGCTCCATTTTTATCAAAAATGTTTAACTTGGGTTTTTCATCATAAACCCTTTATTCTCCTTTTAGGATTTCTATCCATAATAGGTTCAGTATATCTTTTTACTATTGCTCCCAAAGAATTTATTCCTGACGAAGATCGAGGATTGATTCGCTGCTATGTGGAATCTAGGAACGGGACATCTCCATTCCTTATGAAAGCCTACCAAGAAAAAGTGGGAAAAATAATTATGGAAGATAAAGATGTCACTTCCATTTTGAATATAATCTCTAGCCCTACGGATAATGAAGGGGTCATTTATATCCGTTTAAAACCCTTAAAAATTCGAGATTCTCAAGAAGCCATTATCGCTCGTCTTATGGAAAAATTATTTGTTATCCCCGGCATATCCAGCTACATCTCTTCTCTACCTCTAATTAATCTTCAGACCATCAGTAATGCCAAAGCCCTTTATCAATATACCATGTCCTCTATTGATCAAAAGGCAATCAATATCTACACAGAAAAATTAGAAGAGCGATTAAAATCCACTCCGGGATTTATTCAAGTATCTTCCGACCTCCAGATTAAACAGCCCCAAGCCAGTTTCACCATTGACAGGGATCGAGCTTCCAGCTTACAACTGACTGCAAATGAAATTGAAAGCCTATTTTCTTACGCTTATTCGGCCAATCAGATCACCACCATTAACGGCTCGATCAATCAATATAAAGTAATCCTAGAAACTCTCCCTTCCTACTACAAAGATCCTACAGTTTTTCAAAAACTCTACATCCGATCACAAATGTCTAATCAATTAATCCCCTTGCAAGAAGTAACAAACCTCTCCTTTCAAACGGGTCCACTCATGTTAAATCATTTAAATGGCATCCCCTCAGCTACCGTATCCTTCAATCTCGAAAATATTTCCTTAGGCGAAGCGGTACAAAAACTTAAAACAATCACCGATGAGGTTCTTCCCTATTCCATCAACGGTTCCTTGCAAGGAACGGCTAATGTCTTTCAGTCTTCCTTCGCTAATTTAACTCTGCTATTTTTACTCACCTTCTTCGTAATCTATCTTGTCCTCGGCATTCTCTATGAAAGTTTTATTCATCCCCTTACCGTAATGAGCACTCTTCCACCGGCCACTTTCGGCGCTTTATTAACTCTTGTGATTTTTCGACAGCCCATTTCTTTATACACCTTTGTCGGGATCATCATGTTACTGGGTATTGTGATGAAAAACGGGATCATGATTGTCGACTTTGCCAATGATTACATCGAAAACGAGAAAAAAGCTCCTCTAGATGCTATTTTTCATGCCTGTTCGATTCGGTTACGACCGATCATGAT
>JBAXUO010000236.1:0-2027 GCA_037129625.1 Chlamydiota bacterium | reverse complement strand
GCTTTTTTAATAGTCTGAGGGATAATTCCATGTTTTTCATTATACTCTTTTTGCATCAACCGTCTTCGAGAAGTAATTTCTAGCGTCTTTGTAATCGCAGCGGTCTTTTTATCAGCATACATAACGACTCGTCCCTTTTCATTTCTGGATGCACGGCCACAGGTTTGTATGAGTGCAGTATCACTACGCAAAAAGCCTTCTTTATCTGCATCTAAAATAGCAACAAGAGAAACTTCAGGGATATCCAAGCCTTCTCTTAGAAGATTAATTCCGACAAGCACATCAAAAAATCCTAATCTTAAATCCTTGATGATATGCATACGTTCTAAGGTATCAATATCTGAGTGTAAATATTTCGCCTTCACTCCAATCTCAGAAAGGTATTTTGAGAGCTCTTCAGAAAGCCTTTTCGTTAAAGTCGTCACAAGAACTCTTCCCCCCAAAGCGATCTCCTTACGGATTTCCTCAAGAACATCATCTACCTGCCCTGTGGCGGGACGAACCACAATTTCCGGATCTAGAAGTCCGGTGGGCCGAATCACCTGCTCAATAATAGCTCCCTCAGCCTTTTCTATTTCAAATTTTCCGGGGGTAGCCGATACATAAATTACCTGCTGGATCTTTTGCATAGTTTCTTCAAACTGCAAAGGACGGTTATCATAGGCAGAGGGCAATCGAAAGCCAAATTCCACTAAAGCGGCTTTCCTAGCCCTGTCCCCATTATACATGGCATGTAACTGGGGTATGGTTTGGTGGGATTCATCAATAAAAACCATAAAATTTTTCGGAAAGTAATCTAAAAGACAAGGAGGGGCTTCACCGGGATGTCGATGACTAAAATGTCTGGAGTAATTTTCTACTCCCTTACAAAATCCCGCTTCTCGAATCATTTCGATATCGTAAAGAGTTCTTTCTTTAATTCTCTGTTTTTCGATGAGCTTATTCTCTTTTTCAAAGAAAGCCATCCTCTCCTCGAGTTCTTTCTTAATGGTAACCAAAGCTTCCAGACGAACACTCTCCGGCGTTACGTGATGGGAACCCGGATAGATATGAAGCTCTTGCACTCTTTGAAAAACCTTACCCGTCAAAGGATCGATTTCGCTGATTCTTTCAATATCATCTCCAAAGAACTCAATCCGATACCCTCTATCGTCCTCATAAGAAGGAACAATTTCCAAAACATCCCCTCTAACACGAAAACTAGCTCTCATCAGATCAAAGTCTGATCTTTTATAGTGCATTTCGACGAGGTGTAAAAGTACATCGTCTCTGCGAATGCTTTGCCCTGTTTGTAAATGAAGGACCATTTGGCTATAGTACTCAGGAACTCCAAGGCCATAGATGCAAGAAACAGAAGAAACAATAATGACATCCTCCCTTTCGATTAAAGAGCGGGTGGCACTAAGACGCATCTTGTCGATACGATCATTGATTGCCAGATCTTTTTCAATATAGGTATCCGTTCTTGCGATATAGGCTTCAGGTTGATAATAGTCGTAATAAGAGACAAAATATTCCACCGCATTGTCTGGAAAAAGAGATTTGAATTCTTGGTAGAGTTGAGCGGCAAGAGTTTTATTATGAGCCAAGACCAAAGTTGGCCTTTGTACTTTTTGAATGACTTGAGCCATGGTGAAAGTTTTTCCGGAGCCGGTAATGCCTAAGAGCACCTGAGCTTTTTTTCCGGCTTGAAGCCCTGAAGAGAGTTTTTCAATCGCTTCGGGCTGATCACCTTTGGGAACGAATGGGGATTGTAGATGAAACATAATATCAAAAGGGCAGCAAGTTATTTCCTATATTGTATCATGCTTAGCTTGAACAACGAAGTTTTTTCTTCTTCTCAATATATTCCTTCGTAGACACTGTATTTGAACTAATACCCACATAGACCGAATTTTAAGCTCTCTTCTATTTTATAAGCCTTTTTGATAGCAAGGTCATTGGTCTTACAAGCGTAGGTTTCTTCTATACAAAAATGTTTCATTACAATAAATTTAAAATTTTTACATTATTTTTTTATATTTCAA
>JBAXUO010000235.1:0-2033 GCA_037129625.1 Chlamydiota bacterium | reverse complement strand
GTACAGCGGTCTGATGGCTACTTTTATTTAACTAAAGAACTAAAAAGAGGTCAGCATTTCCTCCCACCCCTAAAGGGATGGGTTTCCATGCTGTCATCGGGATGAATGCTTCTTTGGACATAGTTTTCAAAGGTTTTCTTGAAAAGTGTTCTTTAGAAAAACAAAAATCCATTTTTTGTTTTCTTCCAACTTCTGAGCAGCAAAAGCTTCAAGAGATCCCATCTCCCTCCCAGCTTTCATCTCAAAAGATTTTTCATGATGGGATTTTAAATTTTGTACATTACTCATGGTTTATTCCCACGCTCAACACCTACTCTCCGAGTGATATTTCTCTTTTTCTTGTTCTTTTTAGTCCATCACAAATACAAAGCCTGGAAGCTATTTTAAAAATCGCCCCTGCCTCTTTTCCTCTTTCTATTTTTGGTCAAAACTTTTTAAAAAACCTTCTGATCTCAAGTTTAGTAGGGGATAAAAAGACTCTTCTCCAATTAGAATATTTACCCACTTCTCGTTGTAATGATCTATTAGCACTTTCCAAAACATCTTGGACGCGCATTATTGATTATTTAGGTCTTTATGATTTGATTTCTTCCCTGTCTTTGATTGTTGAGACAAAATTATTAAAAAAGATTTTCAATGCTTTAACGAAAGAACAAAAAACGTTCATTCAACAAAAAGGAACTTATCGAGAACCTTTTTCTTTTCCCCTTCTTCCCTTAGAAACTTGGGATGGAGAAGCAAAGTCTCTATCTATTCTCCTTCACAAAAGGGGATTGAATCGACTGGCCATTGCTTTTTCTACACAGCATAAAGACCTCATATGGTATTTATGTCATGTACTAGATATTGGAAGAGGAACCTCTATTGAAAAACTTTGTATAAATAAAGCTCCACAAACTATGTCAGAGCACATTACAGAACAAATTCTTGATCTAACCCAAAAATCAGGAGAACTCCATGCCTAAAGCTTTTGAGCTAGACATTGTAACCCCCTCACTAGCTGTCTATTTACCCCCTGGAGAAAAAATAATTTCCAGCTCGGATTATACTAAAACAAAAAAGCTGACTCAACTGACTAAAGAAACTAAAAAAGCGGCAGAGTTATACAAACAAGAGATCGCTACGGAATGTGAGACCATAAAAAGTATAGCCGCTCAAGACGGATTTCAAGAAGGACTGGAGAAATTTACAAAAGTAATTATTCATTTTGATGAACAGACACAATCCCTTCGGGAAGAATTTCATAATAACGTCTTGCAAGTCGCTTTAACGGTTTTAAAAAAGTTTCTCTCTGAGCAACTCAAAATTCATCCGGAATGGATTTCTCCTATTGTTATGCAAGCTTTAAAACCGGTTACGCAGCATCACCATGTTACGATTTATGTGACTAAAAAAGACAAAGAGCATTTGGAAAAAGAAAAGGAAGAAATCCTGAAAATGCTAAAGAATATTGAAACCTTTTCTATTGAAATTCGAAATGATATTCCAGAAGGGAGTTGCGAGATAGTAACAGAAGCTGGTATGGTCAAAGCTAATTCCGAAGATTTTCTTCGAGCAGTAGAAAACCAGTTTAAGACTCTAAAAAATCGGTCTATCCCATGAAAAAAGGAAAATTGCTTTTTTTTCTTTGTTTTTTTTTCTTTAGCTCTTCTTTATTTGCTCAAACAGAAGATGCGGCCGTCAATGTAGAAGTTCTTCATAAAATGGCTCTTTTGGCGGGACTATCTATCCTCCCTTTTGCTATTATGCTTCTCACCTCTTTTCTTAAAATGATCGTAGTTCTCTCTCTTTTACGAAATGCTCTGGGCGTTCAACAAACGCCGCCAAACCAAGTTCTCAATGGAATCGCTCTTTTATTAACCATCTACGTAATGTTTCCGGTAGGGATTCAAATGTATGATGCTTCTAAAGAAGAAATAAATACAAATCCTCCAAAGGAACTGACCTCGGACCAAACAGCTACCTATGTTATTCGGATTATCGACAAAGCCAAAGAGCCCTTGCGTGGATTTTTGCAAAGAAACGCCTTCGGC
>JBAXUO010000234.1:0-2051 GCA_037129625.1 Chlamydiota bacterium | reverse complement strand
ATTGATAAAGCAAAATTTTTCTTTTGTAGAAACGACGGAGACTATTGATTCTTACTTGTGCATAGAGAAAAAATGGCCTCGTTTTGCTGAGGTATGTGAGGAATCCACAGGAAGTGGGGCGGATCTCTTGGATTCGGGAGAGGGACCTTTTATACGAGAAACGATTTTTAGTTCTCATGTGGAGGAAGATGTGGTATCCTCCTTGCAGCTTATTCGAAAAATCCTTATAATGCATAATTTTTCCTACTCAGTAGATTTGTATAATGACAAGTTGTTTTTTCCTGCAATTTTAGAAAGGGAAGGGATCTCTTATAAGAAAAAAGGAAAAAAGGAAGGATTTTCAGGGCCTCTAGTGGAGTTTGCAATTGAGGACGGGTTGAAAAGAAAATGGGTAGGTCCCTATGTTGGAATGGGATGTTCTCTTTTCGGAAAAAGGGATTTATCTTATAGTAAGGTTGAAAAAAAATTTTCCTCTATGATCGAAAGATCGTTGATGGGGAGGATTGAGAGGTTTATTGCTTTGCTTTTGGAGGCTAAAGAGGGTAAAATTCCTTTTTGGTTTGCCCCTTGGCAGGTATGTATTACAGGGAAAGGCAAGGAGAAGGAAGCTTTATTCTTTCGGTGTAAAGAAATGGGTTTACGCGTGGTTCAGGGGACGACAAAGAGAGAAGCTGTTGTTTCTGTGCTTGTGGAAGGAAAGAAAATACTTTTCTTTCATGAGGGGAGAAAAGAAGTGATAGACCTAGAAGAGTGTGTAAAAAGACTTTTGAACTTACAAAATCAGGAGAAACTTTGAGAGTTAATAGAGAAATTCGTGTGGATCGGGTGCGGGTTATTTTAGAAGATGGAACGCAGCTTGGGGTTTTAACGATAAGGGATGCCTTAGGCAGAGCTGAAGAGATGGGATTAGACCTTGTAGAAGTGGCGCCACAAGCGGTTCCGCCTGTATGTAAAATTATTAATTTTGGGAAATTTAGGTATCATCAGACGAAAAAGGAAAAGGAAAGTAAGAAATCTCAACATCAGGTTAAGGTCAAAGAGATCAAATTCAAACCAAATATTGATGAACACGATTTCCAGACAAAATTGAAGCAAGCGCGAGAGTTTTTAGATAAGGGTAATAAAGTGAGAATTACCTGTACTTTTCGGGGTCGGGAGATGTTACATACCGAAGTTGGTGGAAAAGTTGTACAAAAGTTTTGCGATCTTTTAGCCGATCTTGCTATTATGGAAGCTCCGATTAAGTTAATGGGTCGAGCTAGTTCGACAGTGTTGGCCCCTCAGGGAAAGAAAATCGTGGTAAAGAAAAAGGAGATGGACGGTGTACAAGATGAAAAGTAAAAGGGCGATTCGGAAGCGAATTCGTCTGACAGGCGGGGGAAAATTGAAAAGAACTCGTTGTGGAAAGCGTCATATTTTGACAAAAAAAACATCTAAAAGAAAACGTCATTTAAGAAAGCCTGCTTTGGTTTCAACTGCGCAGGAAAAAACCTATATAGGTATGATACACTAGGAGAGAATCATGGTTAGAGTGACAAATGCAGTAGCTTCTCGTCGTCGTAGAAAGAGGATACTCAAATTATCAAAAGGATTTGTTGGCGATCGCAAGAATCATCGTTGTGTAACGAAAGATGCTGTGATGAAGGCCCTTTCCTATAAATTTATCCACAGAAAAAATAAAAAAAGTGATATTAGAAGTCTTTGGATAACTCGTATTAACGTGGCTGCAAAAATGCAGGGAATTTCATACAGCAAGCTAATTTCAGGGCTGAAAAAGGGCGGAAGTTTGATCAATCGAAAGATGCTCGCCCATATGGCTATGAATGATATGAATGGGTTTCAAGAAGTAGTAAGTGTTGCTAAAAAAGCGCTGGTATAATGTTAGATAAAGAGATCGAAAAAATTAGGGTCCAATTTTTTCAAGAACTTAGAGAAGAAGTCAAAACTTCTTTAGATATTGAAAATATTAAAATTCGATATTTGGGAAAAAAGGGATCTGTTCGAACTCTTTTGGATAATCTGAAAACCGTAGAAGTTGAACAAAGGCCTCT
>JBAXUO010000233.1:0-2070 GCA_037129625.1 Chlamydiota bacterium | reverse complement strand
AGCTCTTCCATGGTTTCAGGTTCAGGTAATTTTTCAGTGCTCTCTTTTACACTTCTGGTTTTCAGTGTTACCGTTTTTTTATCTTCCTGCTTCTCCTCAATTATTTCAGTTTTAAGTTTTTTTATTTTAGTTGTTTGTTGTTTGTTGGATGTTGTTTGTTTCATGCATGATTTACCTTCTTTCTTTTAAAGTTTAAGAATTATACCATTTTTTTCTCCCGATTACAACGAGGAGTCTTAAAACTAAATTTTTTAGGGTGATACTTTTTGTTAGTTTGTTACTATCGGTAAAAGTGTTTTCTGCCATGTTTCCAAATAACTTGTTAGTAATTTTCTCACTCTTTGTTCTCCAGCGATATGATCTCTTGTCATAAATAAAGACAAGTTTCCCTCAACCGGTTTGATTTCCATTTCTACTGCCATCCCATCCAACAACGCAATCTCCCTACTAATCAGTCTTTCACCGTTATCAAGAGTTCTAAATGGAAACCGGTAAGTATACTCTGTTACCTGATTACCTTCGGTTACTATTATATGATTAGTGTAGTCTTCTCTGGATTCTTTTCCGGTAAACATCACTTTGCCGGTTAAAACATCTTTTGTTAATACAATTCCTAGTTGTAAATCCAATAATGACGGCCAAATATATCCATTCGGGGTTTGTGTTTGAGTTTTTATTCTTCCGTTATCGCTTTTTACCTCATCTGTTTTAGTTTCATAATCTTCACTAATTCTAACAATAAATTTTATATTCTCATCAGATGGTTTAATTTTCTCTTTTCCCATATTCAATGTTTTTTTTATTTTTACCTGTGTTCCAGGTTCTTCCGCCGCTGCCATTTTTGTGGCCACGGTTGTTGCCCACAACTCCCCATTTTGCTCATAAACTACCGTCACTACACCTTCATATTGGTCACCCTTTTTTCCATTCCTACTTTTATACATCCATGCTTTATTTGCATCTCCTGGTTTATTATAAAAGGCCAATGAGGTAGAAATTGCATCGAGTAATACTTCATTTTTCCCTTCAGAATTTGATAATACCGCAGGTCTATACCACCAGGTTTTATAAGGATTTCTTAAAGGATCGTCTTGGCAATTTATAAAATAAAAATTATCGTCTTCAAATAAAACTTGTATTCCAAAGGATTCTTCATTAGATAGAGCCGCTTCCGAAAAATAGTTAAATTGTTGAGAATTTTCAGCTTCTGGTAATACTTCTACTAAAGTTTTTCCATCAATATCCTTTGCAAAAGATAGCTTGTTTCCGTTTTTTAAAACTATTTCAGCTCTGTCTTCAGCTTCCAATTGTTGTTGCATCTGGGTTTCCTCTTCCACACCAATAATTGGCCACAAAAGCGATCCGTCTTGTACTCCAAAATATGCCAAAGTCTTTTCTTGACCAACATCTCCAACATCTTTTAAACCTGTAAAAGCTCTGACCAGTTGTTTGCCCTCTGTTCCCATCGTCTCCGCCATTACCAAGGTCATCTCTTTGGGATTCTTTCCGCTATATCCTATTCGAAATAAAAATGGGCTTTCCGGGCTTTCCATCCAATAAATATTTTCTTCATTAGTATCTATAATTTTTTTTCTAACCAGAAGTTCTATTCCCGACACATTTTTTTCTTTTAAAGCATAGGAATTTACCGCTACTGCAAATTCCGTTGTTGCAATAATCTCCGTTTTTTGCCCGATATCAGGTTGGCTTCCATCTTTCAAATTCCAATATGCCAATTTTCCACCGGTTATCCCAAAAAGATATTGATTCCCATCATTTCCTTCTAATAATTTTGTTTTTATTAAATCAGCAGGCACTTCATATTCTTTATTTCCGAATTTTTCCATTTTTGTTACTTTTTCCTGTTTAAGAGTTTCTGAAGGTACTGCTATCCCAATCTCTGCAACTTCAGCTGCCGCCTGTGCTTTCCCTTCCTCTGCTACGATCTTCGCCGCCTCCGCACTAGCCGCATCCGGCTTTGGCACAACCGCTCCCACAGCCGCCGCTCCCACAACCGTCGCTCCCAATTTTAAAAATCGCCTCCTGGACATTTGTTTTTCCGCCATATTA